>JAFDJA010000171.1 GCA_019307745.1 Deltaproteobacteria bacterium
ATCAATTTTAAATTGTTTAGAATAGGTCTTTCTTTTTGTCATCAGATCACCTCCAAAAGATGGTTTCTTATAACATGCTTTTCAAGGTGTCCACAATCACTATACCAGTTCATTCACTACCTAGTGTAAATAGGGACGCCCCTAAGAAACAAAGAAAAGGGAAGGGTCAAGTCCGCTCTTGACTCTTACTGATATCATTCGTTAATTTTGTCGCAGAATTCATTTCACGTAGAATAAATAAAAAGATCTTTCTCTGTGTCCTCCGTGGCTCTAGTGAACATAGTGAACGGGCGAGAGATATAAGAAAAGAAGTCAAATCCGCCTTTGACTTTTACTGTAAAAAGGACGCCCCTAAGAAACAAAGAAAAGGGAAGGGTCAAGTTCGCTCTTGACTCTTGCTGATTTCATTCGTTAATTTTGTCGCAGAATTCATTTCATTGAGACCCTGTTTCATCTTATTCTTGTGGCATTTTCTATTCTACTAAAACACCCGAAAAACACTAAATCATCCCATTTAAATCACTAAGATTCCGGCATTTCCCGCCTTATCACTTTAGCCATATAATACGTTGGCTCCTCCATCAAGAGTCTGCTTGCAGGTTGGAAATTGTGGCTTTAAAGTAAGTAGTAGCAAAATGGTAACAAATGAAAAATCCAATTAAAAAAGGGTTAGCTTTGTTGCGGCTAACCCTTTGAAATTGGATTTAAAATGAAAGTGCCGAGACGCAGAATTGAACTGCGGACACGGGGATTTTCAGTCCCCTGCTCTACCGACTGAGCTATCTCGGCACGGGATGAGAGGGGTTATAACCTTAAAGTGCTTCAAGGTCAAGATGATTTTATGTTTCTTCCTTATTTTCTGGTGGCTCTTCCATATCCAGGTCCAGGTCCAGATCCAGATTCTCGAGGTCGAGCATAATCTGATCGTCCAGATCACCTGTACCATTATCAGAACTTTCTTTTATATCAGGTTTGACGTCCGGGGTTTCCGGCTGATCCTCCTGGGCAGAGTCCTCCTGGGCAGAGTCCTCCTGGTCAGAGTCCTCAATGGTGAGATCGTCCATGGCAAGTGCTTCTTCAAGGCCTAAACCATCAGGTTCATCCTGTGCCTCATCTTCTGTCCCTTCTTCTACAGTGGCGGCCAGCTTCTCCATGGTGGTGTCGAACTCCAGGTCACCTGTTTCTTCAAATTGAATATCATCCAGTGACAGTGGTTCATCAGTTGCACCCTCCTTCTTGATCTGAAGTTCACCTGTACCATCGAGTTGAAGGTCGTCCAGGCTCAGTTCCCCTGTGTCTGATGCTTCTTTGATTCCAGTTTCTTCAAGAGAAACATCTTCAGAGGATAATTCCTGGTCAAGATCTAACAAAGGTTCATCTTCAGTTGACAAGTCATCTGCCGCAAGTGAATCTATAATTTCATTCTCTTTTCCTTCCTGAAGGTCTTCAATATCATCTATTTCCAGCAAATCATCGGTTTCCCCAGCTGCCTGAAACTCCCATGTATCGTCAATAGGAAGGCCGTCCAGAATTAACTCTCCTGTGTCTGATGCTTCTTTGATCTCAGATTCTTCAGGAGAGACATCTTCAATGTCCTGTTTCAGGTCAAGATCAGCTCCAGGCTCTTCTTCCAGAGCGATATCTTCAAGGGATAATTCCTGGTCAAGATCAGTTTCAGGTTCTTCTTCTATTGCCAGGTCGTCTATTGAAATTGAATCCCCGGTTTCACCCTCGTCCCCTGCCTCAATTTCCCCGATGTCATCTGCCTGAAGATCATCCAGACTTAGCTCTATATCTTCAAAATTCATAGGAGCTGCTTCTGGAGCGGGAGTGACAGGGGCGCCATCTGGCATTGGTTCAAGCCCTATATCTTCCGCATTTCCCACAACGGTATCATCAAGGGATATGACCTTTTCCATCTGTTCCTGATCTGAAGCCGAGTCCTCATCTTCCAGGAAACCTTCTGAAATGTCGTTTAAATCAATATGATCCACACCTGTTGAGCCGCTGTCTGATTCAATATCAACATCCATATCAAATGAATGATCTCCATCAGATCTATCCTCAAAAGCCGCAGGTGTTTCCGCCTCGAACCCTTCACTGTCCAGGTGGTGAACGGAGGAGTCATCGGCCTCTCCGGTCAGCATACTCAGAAGATAAGGCGGATCAGGCCTGAAAGCGGGAAGACTCATCTTTTTTTGTTCAGATGAGATATCTTTATTACACTTTGGGCATACTGAGTTGTAATCAAAGCTGATATAGCTGCATTTTGGGCATTTCATTTTAAACCTCTTGCTATTATTATGGTAAATTTATTACAACAGAGGTAAAGTTGCTTATAACTATTGCTATTATAGAGGATGCCATATATTTAATTTTTCGTCAATTGTTTAATATCAAAGGGAATTTGGGACAAATCATGCCACAATAATATTAATTATGATTCCCTGCATATATTTCTGCCTGGTAAAAGGAGGGACTATTGGTCGTGATTTTTCAGGAGAGCCATTCTTGCCAGTTCATCGCACCGTTCATTCTCCTTGTGTCCTTTATGTCCCTTTACCCATTTCCATTCAATCTGGTGTGGTTTACTCAGCTTCAGCATGGTCTCCCACAGGTCTTTGTTGAGAACCGGTTTTTTTTGTGAATTTTGCCAGTTGCGTCTAATCCATCCAGGCATCCATTCTGTCATTCCTTTTATCACATAGTTGGAGTCAGTGGTTATCCTTATTCTGCAAGGCCTTTTCAGCTGTCTCAGCGCCTCTATGACCGCTGTCATCTCCATGCGGTTGTTTGTTGTAGGGTTCTCCCAGCCGGATATCTCTTTTGTCCTGCCATTGAATCGTAATATAGCCCCATATCCTCCGGGGCCCGGATTACCACTGCACGCTCCGTCTGTAAATATCTCCAGTAATGTATCCTTTCTGTCTGCCATTTATATCCCGGGCCAGTCTGTAACGTTTAAATTTATATGCGTGCCAGGGCTTTTTTGTCCTGAAGATTCTGTATATTATTCATGCTCATTTTCCAGATGATAAGTCCTTTACCCGGCCCTTGGTATTTTTTGCGGGCGCCCTCCGGAATCTCCCTCTTATAGGGATTGTAAGCTCCTGTTTTTCAGGGAAATTGGTCTTGAACTTCAGTTCGCCCTGGTAGACCTCTGCTACCCCGGGGATATTGGTAAAAGAGATTCTGAATTGCTTACCCTTTTTGACCTCTTCTATCCTATAAGTCAGCTTTTGGGGGAGATTGAAGGAGATTTCTTCCAATTCCAGAGGTTTTTTCTCATCCGTTGAGATCATAATGGTTTTTTTGATCTCCTGCCCCGCGATTCCCACAAAGTTGAGCGATGTTGGCATGACCTGAATGATTTGTATTACTTCGGCCTTTATCGTGATTTTAACCTCATTGTTCGCAGGGTCATTTGTCTTGACTTTAGCTGACTTGGTTATTGAGCCCTTATAATTTTTGGTTTCGATCTTGAGAGCTATTTTCCCCTCCCCACCTGGGAGGATGACCTTGTCAAAATTGGCCACTGAACAGCCTCAGCCAGGTTTGACGCTCTTTATTTCAAGAGGCAGCTCCCCAAGGTTTTGAACCGAGTATACATGGGCTATAGTCTCCCCCTGCATAATCTTTCCGGCATTATATACAGGCTCCTGTATCACAATCCTGGGACTATCTCCATCCAGGGCCCAGGTTGATGAAAAAGAGAGTATCACCAGAAGCATTATTGGCAGGGCATTAAGTATTCTGTTCTTGTTCATCCTGTCTTGTTCCTCCTGAAGTAGTATATGATTGTTGTTATTATATATTCAAGGAGTTCAACTCATCCTTGAGTTTATATGTGAGGATATCCAGTTTTATGGTGAAATCTATATGTTCAATAACACATTGGTCCGGGACAGTTATCTGTGTCGGGGAGAAATTCATGATAGCATTAACACCCGCACCAACAAATCTGTCAGCTGATTTCTGGGCTCCGGATGAGGGTGTCGTAATAACTCCAATATCAATATCTTTCTTAATTACTGCCTGTTTGAGTTCACGGACATCCTCTATTATTAGACCCAAGCGAAGCTTTTTCCCGATTTTCTTTTTATCCGAGTCAAAGGCCAAAACAAAGTGGAAGTCTCTGGCCGGAAAATTCTGATGATTCAGGAGTGCTGAGCCCAGGTGACCTATTCCGATAATACCCATGTTCCACTCACGATTTATGGACAATATTTTTTTAATCTCAACCTGGAGGTCCTTTACATCATATCCTACTCCGCGGATACCGAACTCGCCAAAATATCCCAGATCCTTTCTGACCTGGGCCGGATTCACCTGGCAGAGCCAGGCCAGTTTTTCTGAGGATACCATTCGATATCCGTTAAATTCCAATATCTCGAGCCTTCTGCAATAAAGAGAAAGCCTGGTAATGGTAGATTTTGGTATCTTCATTTCTTTGCCCACTAACTACAGCCTCAATTAAACCGGATTTTTTAACAGCCGCCTTTTAACAAATTTGAATTTAAAACCTGAATTTTCCATAAACAATATTGAAGGTATCACAAAAAGCAATATATTTAAGCGGTTAGACAGCATTTATTGGGATATAGCAGGGATCTTATTGGCTATTGTAAAATTCAGGTAAAAATCAATGTCTATCCCGACAGAAATTCTATAACATACCTGCATAAGATATAACAATAGAATTGTAATGACAATATTTTAGATTTATTTTAAAATATTAGTTGTATTGTTTTTAGTGACTTGGACGGTTTTCTGCTGGAATCCTGAAGATGTTTCGGCCTATATTTTGTCTGGGAGCCGCTGTGGGTGATATTGAAAACAGGGTCTTATGCCTGAGGGAAAATATTGTTTTTGCGTCATTTGAAGAGGGGGGAGTAATCTTTAATCTGGAAGATCGTGTTTCTCATTCTGTTAACAGGTCAGGACTGCATCTTAAATAAATTTTAACAATCAAAAATTGCAGTATATAGCAAGGAGCCTTGAATTTTGATTCTGGCTTGACTGTTATGGCTATCAGATGCATACTTGACTTTCTGGTGTTTTAAGCATTTGGCAAGAATGCTATCATTATTGAAAGCCTGAATATGAATATGACAGAAGGTCTAGAAGATAAAATACTGTCAGATTTTAAAAGACCTCAGAAAGAATTTGAACTCTATGAAAAGTTTTATCTGGGTCTTGGTGAAAACGCCAAAATATATCTAAAGTGTGAATCTAAGAAATATAAAAAGATTGTGTTAGCTATTCAAGAGGTAATCCAGCCTTCTGTTAGAATGAATTGCATAAGATGTGAAATCCATTGCTGCAAGTTATACGTTCCAGAATTATCAATCTATATAGCGAAACCTGTTGGTTGTTTTGATCTTATTAATTACCTGTTGGTTAGGTGTGATACTGTTTTGCCTGATCCATGTTATGAAAATATGGAGAAGAACGTATGCCCGTTTTATGTAAATGGATGCACCCTTCCCGTTGATTGCAGGAGTTATCTATGCATCCAATACTTTTGTGATAAAATAAAAAAAGAACTTGATATGCAGCTGATTTCTAAATATCTGGAAAAAGCAAAATTTGTTCTAAATCATTTTTCAGTTCAAGAGTGTATGATTTAAAGTCGAGACTGTAGAAAAAGTCCAACAGCCTTAAAAATTGTTAAGAAAAAAGGGTGCTAAACCGGTGTACTTTCTCCTGATCGTCGATTGTGGGCTAAATTTAAAAGCTGTTTTTTTAACATTTTTTTTGCTTATGCCTTTTTCAACAGACTCACATGAAGTCTGCAATAAATTTTAATAACCCGAATTCAACCTCGAAGTGCAACGAAAGAGGAAGCAACTTCAATGGGTGTTTTAAAGCCCAGGCATTTTCTTGGGCGATTATTGATTAACGATTCAATCCGATCTATC
>JAFDJA010000068.1 GCA_019307745.1 Deltaproteobacteria bacterium
AAACCGTTCTATAAATTTTTTTGCTTCTTTAATTTTTAACTCCTGATTTCGTGACTTTGCCTCCAGTGTCTTCTCCTCTTATTCACGGGCCTGCAACTAGGCATCATAGTTGCCAGCGTAGCTCCTTATTCCTTCAGGCTCAATACTGATAACCCGGCCCACTTGATGATTGAGAAATTCTCTATCATGGCACACAAGTATCATTGCTCCGTTATATTTTTTTTTTTTTTTCTCCAGCCATCGTACAGAAGGGATATCAAGGTGATTGGTTGGCTCATCAAGAAGGATCAAATCAGGACTCTGGTAAAGGATACTGGCAAGAGCAGCGCGCATCCTCCAGCCACCACTTAATTCAGAGACAGGCCGGCCCATATCATCAGACTTAAAGCCAAGCCCTTCGAGAATCTTCTCTGCCTTATGGGCAGGATAGTCAATGTCCAGGCGTGCCATATCATGATGAAGCTCGGCCAGTCTAAGGGCCTGCCGTTTCTGCTCCTGCTCATTTAGATTATTCTTTAAGATTTTCTCAATCTTCTGAATCTCATCCCTTATCTTTAACCGTCCTGGCACAGAATCCAGCAGGAACTTGAGCAGTGTGCCAGATATCAGCTCATGGACGTTCTGGGACAGATAGCCCACACATACACCACTGGCAACCCTGATTTCACCACTATCCGGAGAAACCTCATTAACAAGCATCCTGAGAAGACTCGTCTTTCCAGATCCGTTCGGACCAACAAGACCAATACGTTCTCCGGGATCCACCTGAAACCCTACATTACTGAATATCTCTTTTCCTGCAAATCGGACAGATATATTTATTGCTGTTATCAAACTCATATTTTTTCTATACCACGATCCTGAATATGTATTATAAAATCTAAGGAATGGATAAAAAACAGCATTCCAATGGTCTTATTTTCCTGAATAAAATAAGGCTGTTTAAAGACTTGAAATAGAGATCTGACAGGCAGGTCATGATTAAGGCTTACCAACCCCGCATCACACAAATTCGACCCAGGGTATTATTTTCTTGTTACAGAGACAGCCTACTTCTTAAAGACATTGTCAAGGATTTCCTGGATCTGGGTGACTGTCAAACAATTCATATCCAGAAGGATCTCTCCAATCAAACGATGGGATTTATTTGCTACATCCTCTTCTACCTGTACCTTAATTGCCCTTATGAGGTCATCTGAGGTGATGTAACCCCTCTCAATGGCAAGAAGCCCAAAACGCTTTTCATACAATTCAATATTGCCAGTCACTTGCGGCATAAAGTCTCCTCTCTTAATCCCAAACTATCCATTTAACCTAGTTCATGCTGCAGCCACCTGCAGCGGCCTGAAAAGCTCCACTGAAGGGAGGGGGCTGAGCCCCGAAGTACGAAGAAAACCAATGTTTTCCATATGTAGCATGACAAGGATCCGCCGTTTCTCGCTATTCCGCCTGTGAGGGACATTCTCTGGGTCTAAATCACCTCATTCAGGCAATTGGACAATCTACTATAAAACTATCTTTTTTAAAAAAATCAAGCCGTATGGGATAACTGGGACATGATTCAGGTACTAATCCTTGCAGAAAAATTTCCCCATCATAACACCATATCCACTGGCAATGACAATTATCCAGACTAGAACTGCCAGCCAGCTATTTAAAAAATACCACACAACACCGCCACCCACAAATGTCGGAATTATCATCACGATTCCAATACCTATTTTTCTGCTGATATCCATTACAGACTCCTTATATATATTCTTTTGAAGCCCATACAAGGGCCTCCTATTTTCCTAAAACATCAGCCTTTATCTCAATTGGCTTAAAATATGAGATCCGTCCCTTGTCTTTTATTTCAGAACCCTCTTTTCTTGCCTCATCTTCGCTGTAAAATTCTCCAATATAAACGCGATACCACTGCTCACCTGCAACCATCTCCTCTACTGAGAAGACCTTATATCCCAGTTTTCCCAGGGTTTGAACCTGATCTTCCGCATTGCTTTCTTCCTTAAATGAACTGATATGCAGAAAAAAAACATTCTCATTTGATCCTGTCGATTCAAGATCGGGCACAGACTCCTCCATTTTCTTCATGACCTTATAATAGGAGATAATGCCAGAACTCTGTAACGCCTCTGCCCTGTTTAAGGCCTCTTTTTCAGAACTGTACCCCTCAATATAGACCCTGTACCAGCCACCAATATCAAATGTCTCATATTGGTATACTGCATCATAGCCGAGGTTTTTTAATCGGGCAGTCAGTTCAATTGCATTTTTTTCCTCTCTCAAGGAACAGACATGAAGATAATAGTTATTGGGGCCACCATTGCCGCCATCTGACTCCTCGACTTTGTTAAAGACAGGAAAAGGCTTAATAATCTCATCATCCTCCTGGATTGGTTCACCTATGACCCTTATAGTATAATCAGAGATAAGGTTTAGTTCACTTAAAACCTCTGCCTCTTTTTCAGCATCCTCTTTACGGCTGAACCTTTCTATATAGACCCTGTATAGGGCTATCTCCCCTTCTGCTTCCTCAAACACGTAAAATGCATTATGGCCCAGCATCTTCAGACTTTCCATTTCCTTTTGAGCATTCTCAACATTTTGATAGGCCCCGAGTTGTATTGTATACATCTCCTTTTCTGCATATGCAGCCTTAACCCCAAATGTACCATAAAAAAAAAGAAGATTTATCAGAAAACATCCAGAACAAAAAAACACACAGCTGTATTTAGTTAATTTAGATGGGGACATGGCAGTCAGTCCTTTTAGGATGCCAATCATAAAAAAAATAGGCGCTTAACAAGATTTCCAATCAACTATAATCTTCATTTCACAGCGCTAGTGTGATATGCATGGTGCAAAATAAAGCCTAATACTGGAATCATTTTTAGATCAGACAGTATATGGAATAGACATATTTATGTCAATGATACAGGCATGGGATAGGATCGACAATCCAATATTAATCAAGGGCCATAAACCGCCAAAATATCCCCACTGAGTCAAATATCCTATTGATTCCACGGTTGACACAATCTAAATCCTCGCTAAGGCAGGATAATAAGTTGGAAGAAAAAAAGCATGTAATGATGTCAGACAACAAAAAACAATGGATAAAAATTATCAGAGCGAATTTGACACCCCCCAGTCTCAGGGATAATTCAGCAGATGTAGACCGGTTGATAAGCTGGATAAAAAAAGAATTAGGTACAAAAGACGTAGAAATGGATTTCTCCTTTGTCAGGAAGATACCCGGGCTCCTGAGGAAACATCAATACCGTCTCAAGCCTGTTCTCTACAAAAAACAGTCTTCCTGGGACCTGATTGATATCCTCTCACCCCAGGAGAATGAAACGATATTCGGCCTTGCCATGGACCTGGGCACCACAACAATTGTTTTACGTCTTCTGGATCTTATGAAAGGAGACCTCAAAGATGAGATCTCTTTCAATAATCCCCAGATCGAAATCGGCCAGGACATCCTTACCCGCATACATTATGCCGGGCAGGAAGGTGGTCTGGAAAGATTGCAAGGCATAGTTATTGACAGGCTGAACAGAGAGATATCAGGGCTTATTCAAAAGCACGGAATAGGGCGCGACAGCATTGTCGGGATGGTTGGGGCAGGCAATACTACCATGACCCATCTGTTTTTAGGTCTTGACCCCTTTTCCATATGCAGGGAGCCATATGCGCCTGCCATAAACAGCCCCGGACAGATTAAGGCCAAAAAGCTGGGCATTGAGATCAATCCAGGGGCACCAATACTTATGCTTCCAAGTGTAGGCAGCTATTTTGGCGGAGATCTCATCGCCGGAATTCTCGCCTCAGGGATTAACAATCAGGAAGAGGTTTCCATTCTTGTAGATGTGGGCACAAACGCAGAAGTTGTCATTGGAAATAGGGACTGGCTCATGGCCTGTGCCGGAGCTGCGGGACCTGCGCTTGAAGGCGGGGTTGCGGGCATGGGCATGATGGCAGGGCCGGGAGTTATAAATATGGTCAATATCTCCCCAGATACCAGAGAACTCAGTATAAAAACTATTGGGGACAACCCTCCAATGGGAATCTGCGGTTCCGGTCTCATTGATCTGGTAGCCCAGCTCTTCCTTGCGGGCATGATTGACCTGCGCGGCAAATTTGCTCCTAAAAACTGCAATGACTACATGAGAAATATTGACGGAATAAAACATTTTGTCGTGGTCAGATCACAGGAGTCAGCCACAGGAAAACCACTCACACTAAGTCAACCGGAAATTGATTCACTTATGCGTTCCAAGGCTGCCATGTACACTATCCTGACTACCATTACCAACACAGCCGGCATAGCCTGGAAGGAGATCTCCAACTTCTATATTGCGGGCACATTCGGCTTATATATAGACCCAAAATCTGCCATCACAATTGGCATGATCCCTGACCTGCCCCTGACAACATACAAACCCCTTGGCAATACATCTCTTGCTGGTGCCCAGAAGGTGCTTATGTCATCGGATACCCGTAATGAGGCAAAAAATATCCGGGACCGGATCACCTATATCGAGCTAAATGTAAACCAGGAATTTATGAATAACTTCAGTGCGGCCAAGTTTATTCCACATACTGACAGAGGGCTTTTCCCATCGGTCAGGGAATATACTTTCTGAACATTAATCTGACTGTCTACCATGGTCTGAAAGCCCTTATATCCAAATCAGGGAGCTTCTAAACCCAGCCAGGACCCCTGATATAAAATTCAGTCATAAACACTTGATTACAGGATGCATCTTCTATATACTTTCACTGAACCATAATGGCTCCAAATCCGTTAAGAGGAAAAAATTGTTCATTACATTTGAAGGAATAGAAGGGTGCGGAAAGACAACCCAGACAAAACGGCTCGGCAAAAGGCTGCAGGATCAGGGCATAAGACATCTTATTACACGTGAACCTGGAGGTAGTGTCATTGGCGCAAGTATCAGACAGATACTCCTTGATTCCCGGAATATAGACCTGGTACCTCTGGCTGAGCTGTTTCTCTATGCGGCAGACAGGGCACAGCATATTGATGAGACTATCAGACCTGCACTTGATCAGGGCGATTGGGTCATATGCGATCGGTTTATAGATGCTACAGTGGCCTACCAGGGCACGGCCCGCAGACAGGATATAGCTTTCATAAAACTACTGAATAAAAAGGCAATAAATGGAATCCTGCCGGAAATTACCTTTCTCTGCGACTGCCCGGTAGAGACCGGTCTTGCAAGGGCCATGAAAAGGAACAAAGAACTGGCACAGGAAGACCAGGACAGATTTGAGCAGGAGGCACTTGATTTTCACAGAAAGGTAAGGCAGGGTTATCTTGATCTGGCAAAAGAATATAGTAACAGGTTCGTGATTATTGATGCCACATTGACAGAGAATGAGATGGAGCAGGAGATATTCAAGACACTTGAACCTCTATTACCATAAACTTGGTAGAGATATATGGTATAAACTGACACACCCAAAAGCATGGTTTTATGACAGACTACGTAAGACAATTTAAACCCTTTTCTGAGATAATCGGCCAGAGACGGGCCATAAAATTCCTTAAAAAGGTCATGGCTAGTAATAAGATACCCCATGCATATCTGTTTACCGGAATCGCAGGAGTGGGCAAAACAACTGCAGCTATCGCCCTTACACAGGCAATAAACTGCCATAAACCAATGAATTACGAAGGTTGTGGCAAATGCATCACCTGCAGGCAGATCATACATGATAATTTCATTGATCTCGTCCTTGTAGCACCCGAAGGCCGTTACATAAAAATAGATCAGATAAAGGAGTTGAACCGCAGCCTCCAATTCAAGCCTGTATCAGGAAGATACAGGACAGTGATAATAGAACAAGCAGAGACAATGAACAGGGAGGCCGCAAACTCTTTTCTCAAAACCCTTGAAGAACCGCCTCCTGGCAATATAATCGTCCTCAAGGTGACAGAGCCTCTGGATCTCTTGCCGACTATCGTATCCAGGTGTCAAAAGGTCGCCTTCAGGCCTTTACCTTCCAACGAGATCAAAGCGTGGCTCATAAGAGAGCTTCACCAGGATAAGAAGAGAGCATCATTAACGGCAAGACTATCAGAAGGGAGCATTGGTAAGGCTATACAGATAAGCGATAGCGATTTCCTTGAACACCGGCAGGAGTCACTTTTGAAACTTATGAAACTTCCAGAACTCGAACCCGAATCTGCAATTGAGATGGCCCTTGAATATTCTGGAAAGAACAAAAAAGCTACTGAAGACTCAATGAAGAGAGATCCGGTGATATTTGAATTGCTCGGATTATGGAAGACATGGTACAGAGATCTGATGCTGATAAGGATCGGAGGAACTGAAGAGCAGCTCATCAACATAGATTTTACTAAAAAGCTGAAAACCCTCTCAAATGTCAGCAAGATAGAAGACTTTATTGACAGTTTCATGATTTTGGATAACGCACAAAGGGAGTTGATCAGAAATCCTAACCTGGGACTTCTAATGGAAAACACTGTGCTGGCCCTAAAAAGGCGTTGCAGGGTGTAAGGGTCCGTGGAAACAATCTCATAACAGACATATTTACTAATCATTAATTTTCAATCAAGGAAATATTTCCCCAATGAACAAGATAGTTGGCATACAGCTAAGAAAAAACGGTAAAATATATGACTTTGATTCCGGTCATTTTGTCCTCAAAAAAGGGACAAAGGTTGTCGTGAATACGGAACAGGGCCAGGCAGTGGGAATCGTATGTCTGGAACCTCGCGTCCCTGAAGAAAAGGCACCAGTGAGACCGCTGAAAAAAGTCTACAGGCTGGCAAACGAGAATGACCTGGAAAAGTTCAAAAAGAACTGCAAGTATGAGAAAGATACCTATGATTACTGCTACGAAAAGATAAGGGAAAAAAAACTGCCTATGAGTCTAGTTGCAGCAGAGCGTCTCTTTGACGGGAGTAAAATCATTATTTATTTTTCAGCAGATGAGCGTATTGACTTCAGGGAGCTGGTTAAGGATCTTGTGCAGAAATTTCATACCAGGATTGAGATGAAGCAGATTGGTGTGCGCCACCAGGCCAAGATGGTCGGTGGCCTTGGCACATGTGGACGGGAACTATGCTGTTCATCTCACCTGAACAGTTTCAAGCCTGTGTCAATAAAGATGGCCAAACAACAAAACCTCTCTCTTAACCCATCAAAGATATCCGGAATGTGTGGCAGGCTGATGTGTTGTCTCACCTATGAATTTGATTACTATAACAAGGCAAAGAAGGGGCTTCCCAAGGTAGGCAAAACTGTTGACACTCCCCATGGAAAAGGTAAGGTCCTCCGGCAGAATCTACTGCGCAACAAGATGACGGTCCTGCTTGAATCAAGAGAGGAGATTGAGATCTCCTGCGATGAAATCACAAAAACCAAACCGGATAAAAAAGGACAGAAAAAAAGCGGGAAAAAACCCAATGAATGAGATAGAAAAAGAAGAAAAAATTGAACTGCCTTCGAATCAGATAAAGAAAAACAACGCAGATAAAATTATGATCACATTTGATGAGTTCCAAAAACTCGACCTAAGAATAGGAACCATCAAATCTGCTGAAAGAATCCCTAAATCGAAAAAACTGCTTAAGCTTACTGTTGACTTAGGAGAAAACAGGATAATTGTAGCAGGGATCGCTGAACACTATTCGGAGGAAGAGCTTACAGATAAACAGGTGCTAATCGTTGCCAATCTCCAGCCAGTCAAACTGATGGGAGTGGAATCCCAAGGCATGGTACTTGCTTCAATAGATGGGAGTACGCTGCGTTTAATATCACCTGATGGTTGCATTGCCACTGGAAGCAAAGTCAGCTGACTGACCTCTTGAAACCGGACATGTAAAACCAACATATCTCAGGGTGTTTGTATAAAAGCTTGCTTCAAGCCTCATGTAGATAGCTGGTAAAAGATCCGGGTATAACGCCTCACGGATTATTTCATAGGATTATCGGATTGCCCAGGGTGCACCCTATTAACCTATTTTTTTCACCTCAAACTCTTCCTGCCTGTTTCAATAGGCCAGAAGGACACAGTTCCCTTACAGGACACTGTTGATGGAATGGCCTTCTGGCATTACAGATTTCCCTTCCATGATAAATAAGAATATCTGAAAACCTGCGCCATTTTTCATCTGGCAACAATCTTTCAAGATCCTTTTCAATCTTGACGGGGTCCTGATTCTTGGTAAATCCCAGCCTTAGACTCAGTCTCTTTACATGAGTGTCCACAACTATGCCAGGGACTCCGTATACTGCGCCAAGGACACAGTTGGCGGTCTTCCTCCCTACGCCCGGCAGCTTCAGCATCTCCTCCATGCTCTCTGGAACCTTTCCGCCATAGGAATCCAGTAACACCTGACAGCAACCCACCAAGGACTTGGCCTTGTTCCTGTAAAAGCCCGTAGACCTTATACTCTCTTCCAAGTCAGCCCTGGGGGCCTGAATAAAATCAATCGGCCCCTTATATTTTTTAAAAAGCTTATCAGTAACCATGTTTACCTGCCTGTCCGTACATTGTGCAGACAGAATAGTCGCAATAAGGAGCTGAAAAGGGGAATGGTAACTTAGCGCGGTTTTATTGTGGGTATAAAAGGGATCAAGAATCTCAAAAATAATCCCAGCCCTCTTGCTCTTTTTTTTCAAACTCTCCATACAATTTTCTCCGCTCATGCAAATTGCATTGAACACTAAAATAAAGATTCGGTCATAAGTTCCTAAAATAATTAACAGGCCATACGAAACCCTTTGACACTCATAGAATTTTAAGGCAGATTCAAAACTTATCCTGTAAAAAAAAATTCAGGCCTGCAAAATCTACAATTTTAATGTAAAGATCTCAACCATAAACAATGTACATGGAGACACTTATGACAGATTTAGACAGGTTGTCAGATCAGGAGGGAATTTTTCTCCTCTCTTTGGCAAGAAACACTATTGAAAAGGAGCTTTTTCATACTACCGATACAGATCTGGATAATAGCCATGTCTCTCCTAAAATGAATGAAAAACGCGGAACATTTGTTACTCTCACAACAAACAAAAATTTAAGGGGGTGTATAGGAAACATCATCCCCCATGAGCCTCTTATTAAAGGAATCAGACACAATGCCATTAATGCGGCATTTCATGACCCGCGATTTAGGCCCCTCTCAAAAAATGAATGGGAAAATGTAAAGATTGAAGTCAGTATTTTAACAGAACCAAAGGAACTCTCCTATTCTGATGTTGATGACCTTCTGGAAAAACTCAGGCCTGAAATTGATGGTGTAATTATAAAAAAAGGATTACGCCAGTCAACCTTTCTGCCCCAGGTATGGGAACAGCTCCCTGATAAAAAGGAGTTTTTGACCCATCTCTGCCTGAAAGCGGGCCTGGATAAGGATGCATGGAAAAGTGTGGATCTTAATGTATCGATCTATCAAGTCCAGGCCTTTGATGAGAAATAATTCAACTTACAACATCGGTAAATTATTACCTGAATTTTACAGAATTCAGGTGTTTAATTTGCGAGAAAGGCAGTAAAATCAGAAGAGATAAATGCCATTTATATAACCTGGTCCTGCTGACAATAAAAGGGGACAGGAGACTGAGAACCTCAGGATCAACCGAAAGGAAGTCTAGGACAAAAATAATGCTTAAGGTTTGAATCTGTAGAATCTCTATCTGTTCATAGAGTATAGACGCTTATTTAATTCAACCGAACCAGGTTCAGGTTAATATCTACTCAAGCTTTATTTTTCCTGCCTTGTTTATCCCGAATGTTGCTTTTAATGCCTGATTTTTTTGTGAAGAAAGTGTTACAGGTGTAAAGCAGGTCACACAAATTTTTATCCTGTCTCTCATTTTCAGATTATGAAAATTCAAAAACAGTGTGTTATTTCAGACAATTGATTAATTTAATATGATTGCTTTCAAAGGCACATATCTTGCAATTCAATGTCCAGATTATTCAAATGACTTTAATCACCATTTAAATTCAAGTTCCTAAAATTTAAATATGGTGTCTCGAAAAATAGATTGACAGGAGATCAGGCAGGGAATAAATCCTAAATTTTTGTGTCCTTGCATAAAAAATTCTCTTTCCATTTTTTCTTGACACAACCATATGATTAATTTAAAAATTTAGCGCTTGTAAAAAAATGCACAAAGTCCCGGGCAATCATTCAGTGCATTATTATCATCTTAAAAGAATTAAAAAATCAGTACAAATTAAATACTAACGGATAAAATTTTTTTATTTTTTATATTACATACTTTAAAGGAAGGAGGTGGATAGTTCAGGTTTTTGTTTCTCGTTTGGTTATATTGTTAATCCTTTTTTAACTTTTAATCCATGGAGGTGAAATAATGCCAAGTTACGTAATTACTGAAAAATGTGATGGCTGTAAAGGGCAGGACAGGACAGCCTGTATGTATATCTGCCCGAATGACCTCATGATTCTCGACAAAGAGACCATGAAGGCTACAAACCGCGATCCGCAGATGTGCTGGGAATGCATGTGCTGCGTGAAACTTTGCCCACAACAGGCCATGGACGTAAGGGGCTATGCTGACTTTGTCCCCCTAGGTGCAAGCGTCACTCCTCTCAGAGGCACAGAGGACATCATGTGGACTGTCAAGTTCCGTGATGGTTCTATCAAACGCTTCAAGTTCCCCACAAGAACTACTCCAGAGGGTTCTGCCGACCCAACAGGCGGCTATCCAACCCACGATGACATTAACAGTAACGCTCTCGCGACTGAGCCCGCATCATCGGGACTTGACTCAGTTCCCACTATTTAAAAAGGAGGAATTTAAGATATGGCTAATTTTGAAACTGTAGAAGTTAATACCGACCTCCTGATTCTTGGTGGGGGTTTCTCAGCCTGTGGAGCAGCAACAGAGGCAGCTTACTGGGCAAAAAAGAATGGTCTGAAAATAACATTGGTTGACAAGGCTGCTCTTGACAGAAGTGGTGCGGTTGCCATGGGTCTTTCTGCTATCAACCAGTACGTCGGCGTCAGAGATGGTGAAAATACCCTAGAAGACTATGTTCGCTATGTTCGCCAGGACCTGATGGGTGTATCCAGAGAGGACCTGGTTTATAACATCGCCCGCCATGTAGACTCCACGGTTCATATGTTTGAAAAATGGGGCCTTAAAATCTGGACAGACGAAAACGGCAAATATGTCCATGAGGGCAGATGGCAGCTTATGATCAATGGTGAGTCCTACAAAATCATCGTTGCCGAGGCAGCCAAGAATGCACTTGCTGAGGCAGGTGGTGAGATCTATGAGAGGATCTTTATTGTTGATCCCCTGATGGACGGCAACAGGTGTGTCGGCGCTGTTGGTTTCAGCATACGTGAAGAAAAATTTTACGTATTCAAGGCAAAGGCTGTTATAACTGCTCTCGGTGGCGCTGTTCACGTATTCAGGCCGCGCTCAGTGGGTGAGGGGTTTGGACGCTCCTGGTATCCTCCGTTCAACTCTGGATCAAGCGCCTATTTCACCATCCAGGCCGGCGCGGAGATGACATGTCAGGAAGTGCGCTTTATTCCAATAAGGTTTAAAGATGCCTATGGCCCTGTTGGGGCATGGTTCCTCCTGTTCCAGTCCAGAGCAATCAGTGCCGAAGGCGGTGAGTACATGTCAGTAAGAAAGGATGAACTGAACAACTGGGCACCCTATGGCCTTGCCAAACCGATCCCTGCCAACCTGAGAAACTACCTCGGCATGCTGGATATTGACGAAGGTCTTGGCCCGCTGTACATGGAGACCGATGAAGCGATCCAGAATCTGGCTAACAAGTTCAAAGATGACCCCAAGGCATTCAAGAAAAAGATGAAAGAGCTGGAGAGCGAGGCATGGGAAGACTTCCTGGATATGACCATCTCCCAGGCTATCCTCTGGGCATCCCTGAACGTGAAGCCGGAAGAGAAGCATTCTGAGATTGCTGCATGTGAGCCCTACTTTATCGGTTCACACTCCGGTGCGTCTGGCGCCTGGGTAAGCGGTCCTGAAGACCTGGATACCCCTTACAAATGGGGATATGAAAATATGACAACAGTAGATGCACTCTTTGCTACTGGTGACGCTACCGGTGCTTCCAGCCATAAGTTCTCTTCAGGCTCTCACACTGAAGGACGCATTGCGGGGAAGGCTGCGATTAAGTACATCATTGAAAAGGGTCAGGATCCCACAGTTGATGCTGCCAAAGTCGAAGAACTCAAGGCCAAGATCCTTGCTCCTCTTGACATTTATGAGGAACACAAGGACGAGACAACTGATCCTGAGGTCAATGTAAACTACATAATGCCAAGACAGTTCCTGCATAGACTCCAGAAGATCATGGATGAGTATGCAGGTGGTGTTACTGCGGCGTTCAAGACCAGTAAGGCCCTTTTGGAAAGAGGAATGGAGATGATGGAATATCTGAGAGAGGACCATACCAAGATGGCAGCCAGAGATCTTCATGAGCTTATGAGGGCCTGGGAAAACACTCAGAGGATGTGGATTGCTGAATCTCATATCCGCACCATGCTCTTTAGGGAAGAAACAAGATGGCCGGGATACTATTTCAGATCTGATACCCCGACCATGGATGAAGACAACTGGAAATGCTTTGCAAACTGCACGTATGACATAGCTTCTGACCAGTGGGAGATGTCCAAAAAAGAGATCTGGAACATACCCGGAGTATAACGAAGTTTACCGCTAACTTATAATCAGCCCGGCTGCATCTCTGCAGCCGGGTGTCTATTTTTTCAACTCTGCTCCTCAGCAAGCGGACAGCCTAATAAAAACTGATTCCTCGCTATTTTATATGGATAAAAATCAAGAATCTCATAACGGCCTGAAAATAAAAAAATATCTCCTTTTCTTTTTGTGAGTTTTTCAAAAAAATCACTTGACTTTAAATCAGGCGTTATGTCGCAAGGTAAAAGAATCTTCATTATTTTCAAATGAAAGCATTGCTGAACAACCCATAGGAGGGTATCTGATTGGTAGTGGTCGAAAGAGAAATTATGGAAGTTGATACTCTCTTTGTGGGAGGCGGCATCGCGTCTCTCAGCAGCGCCATCCATCTTGCCAGCCTGATAAAAAAATACAATAACAATTTCCACACCGCACAAAATAAAAAAAACCTGGACCAAATAACCATCGCTGTTCTTGAAAAGGGTTCCAGCTCTGGGGCTCACGCCTTATCAGGTGCTGTTATTGACATATCCCCTCTCAAAGAACTTATCCCAGATATATTTCAGATGAATGCGCCTCTTGGCGAATGCGTCACAAAAGAATCCCTTTTCCTTTTAGGAAAAAATACACATATAAAATCTCCGTTTATCCCGTCTTTCTTGAGAAATGAAGGCAATTACATTGTATCTCTATCAAGGCTTAATGAATGGCTTGCGGGAATTGCGCAAAAATATGGAGTTGACATCTTTACCGGTTTTGCTGCAACTGAGGCATTATATAAAGACAACAAAATCACTGGCGTCAGGACTGGAGACAAAGGAATTGATGCTGACGGAAACAGAAAAACGAACTTTGAACCGGGTATAGACCTGCACGCAAAAATTACCGCCCTTGGAGAAGGGTCAAGGGGAAGCATCACAAAAACAGTGATAGACAGGCTCAACCTGGATAAGGACAAAAACCCTCAACACCATGTTATCGGTATAAAGGAGGTGTGGGAATTACCTGAAAATGGGTTCCGACCAGGAGAAATCATTCACACCACCGGATACCCCCTTGAGGGCAAAACCTATGGAGGCGGCTTCATATATGGGATGGCGGACAATCTCTTGTCTATAGGTCTTGTTATTGGTCTTGACTATCAGGACCCTTTTCTTGATCCTTATCTAAAATTTCAACAATTCAAGACCCACCCTTTTATCGCGGGACTTCTGAAAAACGGGAAACTCATCCAATATGGAGCAAAAACCACTCCTGTGGGAGGGTATTATTCTATTCCCGAACTTGCCTTCGATAATGGGCTTATTATCGGTGATTCCGCAAATCTCTTTATCAGTCAAAAGCACAAGGGGATACACAGTGCTGTCAAGTCTGGCATGCTTGCTGCCGAGGCCATATTTCATGCCCTCCTAAAGAAAGACTTCTCCAGGGCTCAGCTATACAATTATCAATCAGCACTCTACAAGAGTTCAGTAGGTAAAGAGCTTTACCATAGCCGTAACTGGCACCAAATTTTCCGGGAAGGCCTGCACAGGGCAATATTGACCGGCGGATTTAAACACCTTATTGCCAATAAGGTCTTTAAATCCCGCATTATATCCGATCCGGATTTCTCCTCCATGAAAAAGGTTCCAGATCTTTCTCATTCCGACTCTCTGCCAAAGGGCAACACGGATAAATTAAAATATGATAACAGGCTGACGTTTAAAAAAGATACTGCACTTTACTATTCAGGGACAACACATGAGGAGGATCAGCCAGCTCACCTCAGAATACTTGATAAAAATATATGTCGAAACAGGTGTACTGTGGAATATCAGAATCCCTGTACAAGATTCTGCCCCGGAAATGTGTATGAAAGGATTGCGGGCCAGGGAACAGAAGAGGTGGACATAGAGGTAACGTCCTCAAATTGTCTTCACTGTAAGACATGTGATATAAAAGATCCTTATAATAACATCTTGTGGACTCCGCCTGAAGGGGGTGGAGGACCGGTTTACACGGTGATGTAATACATTAACCTTTGGCATCAGGGGGACAAATCCCATTCAAATTCTGCTTTTTTTATAAATAAAAACTAATTCAGGCAGAATTTGCTTATATATGTCATCAATACAAAAATAAAAAATCACGATAGGAATCATATGGTAATTGTCACTGTATATTTCTTATAAATTTCAATCAGGAGAGGAGGATGAGTATGGCAAGTACGGAAACCCAGGGAATCCTGGTGGTCGGAGGCGGTATGAGCGGGCTGACTGCCGCTATCGAGGCGGCTGAAGCGGGCTACGATACCTATATTGTAGAAAAAAATCCTTATCTTGGGGGAAGAGTGGCCCAACTCCACAAGTATTTTCCCAAGTTGTGCCCGCCCCAGTGCGGGCTGGAGATCAATTTCCGCCGCATCAGACAGAATCCACACATCCGCTGCCTCACGATGGCTGAAGTTGAAAACATCTCAGGGGAAGATGGAAACTTCAGTGTAACCGTCAGGATTAATCCCAGGTATGTCAATGAAAAATGCACTGCATGCGGCAAATGCGCTGATGCATGTGACCTGGAGATCGATAATATATTTAATTTCGGGATGGACAAGATCAAGGCAGCTTACCTGCCTCACTCCCTGGCCTATCCCATGCGTTATGTTATTGATCCTGCACTTGCAAAAAGTGATGAATTCCAAAAGGTAAAAGAGGCATGCCCCTATGATGCGATCGAACCGGATATGGAAGCAGTCACTATTGAGCTTAAGGTCAGCTCCATTGTATGGGCAACCGGGTGGAAGCCCTATGACGCGAATAATCTTGATACTTATGGTTTTGGAAATAACCCGGACGTTATCACCAATGTCATGATGGAGAGAATGGCCTCCTGGTCCGGACCCACTCAGGGAAAAATCATCCGTCCATCAGATGGTGAAGCCCCTGAGACGATTGCATTTGTCCAGTGTGCCGGTTCCAGGGATGAAAACCACCTGCCCTACTGTTCAGGAGTATGTTGCCTTGCCTCCATGAAACAGGCCACATATGTGCGTGAGCAATATCCGAATGCAAAGATATATATATTCTATATTGACATTCGCGCGACAGACCGCCTGGAATCCTTTTACAACACAGTTAAACAGGATGAAAATATTGAATTCTTTAAAGGAAAGGTGGCAAAAATTACTCCGGATGGAAAGAACCTTATACTTAGGGTGGAAGACACAACAACCGAAGAGCTGCACGAAATTTCCGCTGACCTAGTAGTACTGGCCACGGGAATGCAGCCTGTCACGGC
>JAFDJA010000172.1 GCA_019307745.1 Deltaproteobacteria bacterium
TAGTTTATTCCATTACACTATATTCTGGCATGATTGATGCTGTATAGATGAGAAACGCCATCAACTCAGAAAATAAAGTATATGTGAAAAATGAATTTTGGAAAACTTATTATATGGTTGAAAAAAGGACTTTTAATATTGATAGACGCTCTAGATACAATAGACGAAAGGTATATAATCTTGATTACTTTTTAAATGGAGGCACTGATAGAAAAAAAATAAGGAAACGAAAGTCTCTTATTAAACTCTTATTAAACATAGATCAGACTGGTGTAGGATAAGCGATTGGTACAGTGTCCCTCAACAGTCTCTTGAAAACTCTTGCAACTTATTATTCTAATACTGACATGCACAAACATTAGAAATCAAAGGAACAATCTACTATGAGCACATTGTTGCAACACTACTTAAATCCTCTTCATATCTTCTGCCGTCTGAGGGAAATTGGCCTACCCAAAACGCCTGCTATTTTTCTTTGCCAGTTTTACGAACGAGCAATTTTTAATCCTTTTTTAACAAATAAAGGAAATTTTAAAAACGCGGCTGTACATATACATTCAACAGAATCGATGTCTAATGGGAGTTGGTTAAAGTGATCCGTTATTCTGAATTACCAGACAACGGGGAGAAACGGTCAGGTATTGATAGACGATGTTTTTCCTACAGTATTCACATTCCTGAAAGACGGTCAAATAAAGAACGAAGAAACGTTCAGGACCATAGAAATTTTTACATCAGAATAAATACAGACCAAAGAAAAGCTTTTATGTAAAGTAAATATCTGTCATTGAAAAGGCTGACAATAAACGTGATTAAATACCGCCCAACTTCAACACCTAAAATAAACCATATGACGGCGTATTGTCCTCAAAGGTCAAAATTTTAAAAAGGGAGTATGAGGTGGCATTTAAAGGAGCTTCTCGGATGTACGTGAATAACGGCATTTGGGGAAGCAGAATCGCGGCAGGGTCATTTTGGCCCTGCCTTTTTCATTTTCACCTTCCATACATTGCATGAAAAATATTACTCTTGATCTTTTTTTTAGCTCCCCTTCATGGGCCGAACTGATCCCTTTTCATATTAAAAGCATTTAAAGTGAAATACCATCAAGATAACCTTGGCCGATCCCAATGAAAAGATATTCGCAAATGCAACAAAACAGAATATTTTAAAACAAAATGCTGAGGAAAAATTTAAAATACCATATTGCAATAAGAGCATGACAAATAAATCAAAAGAGAAAATATTACTAGCCTTTAAAAACGGTAAACATTATAAAAGAAGGATATCAAAATGAAATTATTGACTAAGTGTATATTTAAACGGTGAATATATATGGGAGGAATCAACCGTGCGACTTTTTAGAAATCTTTTTTTAGGCCTTTTTTTTCTGATAATAGCCGGCAGTACCTGCCTGGCAGATGATTTGGCTTCTAAGATTGAACTGGATATAAAGGAGTTCAAGCTGAAGAATGGCATGATATTCCTGGTTGTGGAGCGCCACACAACGCCGCAGGTGGCATGTAGGCTTGCAATCCGGGCGGGATCCGCACTAGAGGAATTCGGTAAAACAGGCATAGCCCACCTACTTGAGCACATGATGTTCAAGGGCACGAAAAATTTTGGTACCCTTGATGTTAAAAAGGACCAGGAACTACAAGAGAAAATCGAGGCTGCCTACCAGATGGTCTTGGAGGAGAAACGCAAGCGGAATCCCGACCAGACCATCATCAAGGAGAAACTTGAAGAGATGGACAACCTTCGTCTCCAGGTTCAGGGGATCTACGTACCCGGGGCCTTTTCATCCCAACTGGGCAAAAACGGTGCCATAGATATTAATGCCTTTACCTCCGAGGATCAGACCCAGTACACCATGTCTATGCCATCTGACATGTTGGAGCAATGGTTCTCCATTGTCAGTGAGCAGCTTTTCGAGCCATCCTGGCGGGAATTTTACGTGGAGAAGGAGGTGGTGCAGCGCGAGTGGGCCTATAGGTATATTAATAGGCCTGAAGGTGCTGCCTGGCTGGATCTGAGCGCCATGGCCTATACAGCACATCCATATCGCAATCCAACTATCGGGTGGAAGGCTGACATGGAGAGATTCAACACCGAGGATGCCATGGAGTTTCATAAAATGTACTACAATCCAACCAATGCTGTCTGTGTGCTCGTGGGTGATCTGAAAGTGGAAGAGGTCAAGAGGCTTGCTAAGATCTATTTTGAGAGATATCCAGCGGGAAGAAGCGCACCAGAGAAGGTGACCGAAGAACCGCCACAGCTAGGCCCCCGTTCGAGTGTTCGGTACCTGAAAGGCGCCCGCATGCCCATTGTCAGGATCGGATTTCACTCGGCTCGTATGGGAATCAGGGATTTCTATGCTCTCGATGTCATGACAATGGTTTTAAGCCAAGGTCGGGGCGCCAGAATGACCCAAAACATCATCAACAAGGGCCTTGCTGTTCAGGCATGGGCTTATAACCCGGACAACCGCTACGGAGGCATGGTCATACTGGGGGGCTCGCCCAACGAGCCGGACCAACTCAAAAACGAAGACCTGACAGAAGAGGAGAAACGTGAGGCCTATCTTAATGCCTGCAAAGATCTGGAGCAGAACCTACTTCAAGAGGTGGAAAGACTGAAGTCAGAACTAGTCTCTGAACGAGAACTTCAAAGGATAAAGAAACTCAATCAGCGGGAATTCCTGGAAAGAATTCGCAGCAATGAGGATCTGGCCGGAACATTGGCGACCCTTGAGGTCCAGATAGGATGGCGATATCTGTCCACCTACCTAGAGAAGATTGGGGAGGTAACGCCGGAAGAGGTCATGGGTGCGGCCAAGAGGCACATCCGAGAAGATAATAAAACCGGCGTCTATGTTGTTCCTGGCGGTAAACCCGATCGCCCGCCAGAGCAATACACTGAAGTGCGTTCTGCCAGTGCCTTGTCAGCAACCAAGATCGTTAAGCCGGAGACATTTATTAACAACTCAATGCACCCAACACCCGCAGGCTGGAAACATCCCCTGTCTTTTGATCGCCAACCAAAAAAGATAGAGTACCCAAAAGCAGAGTCCGCCACGGTCAACGGGGCAAAGGTGTTCTATCTGCCGGACTCTGAACTACCTCTAATAGACTTGGCTCTCCTGGTGAAAGCAGGTGCGGTTGATGTTGATGAAGAGAAGATCGGCCTGACCCATATACTAAACGGATCAATCATTCGCGGAGGGACTGATAAGTACTCTCCCACTGAGCTCGCCCTAGTCCTGGATGAGAACGCCATCGGACTATCGGTTTCAGTTCGTGAAGAGGATGCTGTCATTAATCTCTCCTTGATGAAAGATGACTGGGACAAGGGACTAGCTCTGCTGGAGGAAGTTCTGACACGGCCCAGGTTCGATCCCGAGGTGCTCAAGGTTGTGAAGCAGCAGGAACTGATCGATCTTGTGAGGGAGGGGGGCAATGCGCAGGCCGTGGTCGGGCGTGAAGGAAAGATCTGGCATTTCAAGGGGCACCCATACGGTCGTGATCCACTACAAGGCCTTAAGACGATTCCAACGATCAATCAACAGGACCTTAAAGGATTTATTAAGAGATATTTTGTGCCATCAAACACGGTGGTAGCTGTTGCGGGCGATATTCCTAAAACCACGGTATTGAAGGGGCTGGAAAACTTATTCCAGAGCTTACCCCAAACAAAGGCGCCTGAGCGGAAACTCCGGGAACCGGTCGAGACCCCACCCGTCCTGGCCTTTATCCACAAACCCGGCCAGGTTCAAGCCCAGGTGGAATTTCTTCTCCAAGGCATCAAGCGCACCCATCCAGACTACTGGAAGATGAGGCTCCTGACCGATATCTTCGGCGGAAATGATTCCCTGTTGTATACACGGTTGCGAGATGACCTAGGACTCATATATGCCGCATGGTTCTATCAAACCTATAAGTGGAAGGCAGGAATACTGGAGGGTTACATCGGCTGCAAGGGTGACAAGACAGGCCAGGCGATTCAAGAGGCCCTCAATATCATGACATCATTGCGGAAGAAGGTTCCTGAAAAGGATCTGAAACTGAAACGGCTTGATGCTCTTAATAGTTTCGTTTTCAACGTGGATACTCCAATGGAACTGGTGGAGGTTTACGGCCGATATCATATGAGAGAAGAACCTCTGGACACGCTGGAAAGAATTCAGGATGACTATATAAGTGCAACGAAAAGGGAGCTGGAGGATCTAGCAAGGAGACTCCTTGACCCGGAAAAACTCCAGATCTTTGTGGTTGGGGACAAGACCACCAGGGTGACGAGGAGAGACGGCGCCGAAATTACGCTGGAAGAAGATCTGAAGACCCTTGCGAAGGCACTTGATTTGCCATACAAAGAGATTGCATTGCGCTAAACCTTTTCCTAAAAAAGTCTTTTATACCTCTTACAGAGTTCACAGAACTTTCGAGCTGAATTGCTGAGCTCGACGACATGTGCCAAAGATTTTCACCGAAACAATCTCAGACAGAAACTTGGCCTAAAAAACAAAAAGACCAACCTTCGATTTCATCTTTTATCCTTTATGCAATAATAGCTTATACCTATCAAAAAGCTAATAATTATTTACTATTGACTTTTGTTATAAATTAGCATATTTGTTTATAAATTAATATATAATTATATTAATCAAACCAGCGCTAAGTTTTAGCCGCAGTTTCCGGTATATTTAAGCTTAGTGGGATTAAACGGTACTTTTAGTCGATCTAGAGAGTGTTACATCATAAAAGTCGCATCAGGATTATTAATATGGAATAAAAAATATCTCACAATCTTGAGACCACTCATAGCAACCATAAGTTTACCACCATAGTACCATAGAGTTACTGCTTTTCTTTGGAGGAAACAAAATGGAATCAAAGCTGCATATATTATTAGGGACAGATAAGGGCAAATCTTTCGACCTGGAATATGGTAAAGTATATACTGTCGGAAGGTCTCCTGATAATGATATACAAATAAAGGACAAGAACATCTCTCGCTACCATTTAAAAATCCAATGCAAAGAGAATAAATATTTTATAACTGACTTAAATAGTAAGAATGGGACCTTCGTTTCTGGAGAAGATATAAGCCCCGGAATTGAAGTTGAAGTAGAGGAAGAGATTCCAGTTGTTATTGGAATGAATGTCATTGGCCTGGGTGAAGGATGTAAAACTTGGCTAAAAAGCTTTTTAGATTGTGTTGGTATTTGCAGTAAAACCGATGAAAATGGTGAGATTTCAAAATCATATGGAGTTAAGGTAATTAAAAAGAAGTTGGGATTTATCTACGATATGAATAATATCCTGATGGAGTCAAAAGATATAAATGAAATCTCAGAAAAAATGTTAGAGTGTATTTTTAATCTTTTCAAGGGAGCTGACAGGTGTGTTATTATCTTAATTAATGCTGAAACAGAAGAAATCTCAAATGTAATATATCGATCAAAAAAATCCTTGAATGATCCCGCTAAAGCGTATAATCATGAGTTAGTTGAGCAAGCACTGCTTTTGAATAAGGCTGTAATGGCTTCTGATTCTTATGATAAAGATGAAGAAGATGACGAGAGTACTGGATCTTTACAATTAAAAAATATTCGTTCCGCAGTGTGTGTCCCCATGAATAGCCCTCTCCAAAAAAAAAGAGGAGCAATTTATATTGATTCTATTGGGAGATCAAAAGGATTTCAAAAAAACGATATTGCTCTTTTACGGGATATAAGCGGCCGAGTGGCTCTTACTATGGATCTTCTATCACTTGATGAAAGATTGGTGTGAACCTGCCGTCAAAGGAAAGACTGAATGTAATGAAAAATTAATAATATATCATCCCTACCTTCTTTCAGACCACATCACAAAACAAATATAAACCATTTGTAAGCTTTAATA
>JAFDJA010000069.1 GCA_019307745.1 Deltaproteobacteria bacterium
AAGGGATGCGAGGGTCAGTTTGGGAAAGAATCCTGTGCCATCACCTACCCTGTAACAAAGATTGAATAGTTATATTGCCTAAAGAAAAAGGGCTTGTTATTTCATTGCTCAGAATAGGATTGTCTGGTTTTATTATGGCTAGAAAAAAAGAGTTTTATTCATTTTATGACATTATTTTAGTGAGAAGCAGTATGGAAGACCTGCAATTTTAAGGGGAAACAATTGAACCAGATCCAAATTTTAGAAAACAGTATTTTGAATTATTCCTGGGGATCAAAGAGATTTATTTCCGGACTTTTTGGGAATACTGGATCTTCTGATGAACCGGAAGCAGAGCTGTGGATGGGAGCACATCCCAAAGCTCCGTCTTATGCAGTTGTTAAAGGAAGCAGGCTGTCTCTTGCGGACCTGATTGAAAGGGATCCCAAGGCAGTTCTGGGGGCAACAGTTGCAGAGAGGTTTTCCGGAAAACTGCCCTTTTTGTTTAAGGTCTTGGCTGCAGCTAGGCCTTTGTCCATTCAGACGCACCCCAGTATGAAACAGGCAGGGGAAGGATTTGCCATGGAGCAGGCAGGGAAGATCCCCCTGGATGCGTTGAACAGAAATTACAGGGATGACAACCATAAGCCTGAGCTTTTATGCGCATTGACTGAGATGTGGGCATTAAAGGGATTTCGCAGGGTTGAAGAGATTATTGATCTGATGGGTCAGATCAATACAGCTTGCCATGGACTGGGAGTTGATATCCTGAGACAGAATCCAGGCAATGCCGGCCTGAAAATGTTTTTCAACTATATCATGTCAATGGGAAAGGGGGAACAGGCCCGGCTTGTAGGTGATGTCATGGCTGTCATAGAAGGGCTTAACAATTCAGATAATACATTTGACTGGATGAAGAAACTTAACCAGGAATATCCAGGTGATATTGGGGTCATTTCCCCTCTTTTCTTGAATGTTGTACTTTTAAAACCAGGAGAGGCGCTTTATATCCCCGCGGGTGAACTTCACGCCTATCTTGACGGAGCGGGGATCGAAATAATGGCCAATTCAGACAATGTTTTAAGAGGTGGTTTGACACCTAAGCATGTTGATCCTACCGAGTTATTAAAGATCTTGTCATTTGTCCCTGACTGCCCGGAGATCCTGACTCCAGTGGATCAGGATAGCATGGAGTCTGTTTATCTGTCAGAGGCAAAGGAGTTTATTCTTTCAGTTATATACCTTAATAAAGGAAAGATTTATAAAAGCCCTGCAGCAAGAAATGTAGAGATAATCATCTGCACTAAGGGGAAGGCGGATATAAGAGACCTGGAAAATGGAGAGCCCCTGGAACTGACCGGAGGGGGCTCTGTCCTGGTCCCCGCCTCTGTTAGGGAGTATCAGCTTGAAGGGGAGGCCACACTGTATAAGGCCGGAGTTCCATTTTAAGTGTAATATTATCACTGGTGAAAGTTTTTAGATAAAACCTGATTATGAGCTCTTCCGGCACGGTGTGACCTGGGAGCCGGGGAGGAGGGTTTTACAGGGCAGTGCTGAATGAAAAAGGATAGAGTTATTTGAAATAGTATATCAAAACCCTGGCAAATTCCTTAAGCGGGATTGCCGGGTAAATGACAGGAGTGGACCGATTTTTGGATAAGAGGGTAATAGCATATTTTATCTCTCCACACGGTTTTGGGCATGCTTCACGGTCGGCCAGCGTTATGGAGGCCCTTTATGGTCTTGAGCCTGATATACGGTTTGAGATATTTACGAGTTTGCCTTGTTGGTTTTTTGAGGAGTCTGTTCCCTGTGACTTTGGATTCCATCCCCTGGTGACGGATATCGGATTGATCCAGGCATCTTCGCTTGAGGAGGATATCTCTGAAACTGTGCACAGCCTGGAGAGGTTCCTTCCCTTTCATAGGACTGTGATTAAGGATTTCGCGAATCAGTTGAAAAGATTGGGATGCTGTATGGTGGTTTGTGACATCGCGCCCTTGGGAATTGCAGTCGCAGCAGATGCAGCCGTTCCTTCTGTCCTTGTTGAGAATTTTACCTGGGATTGGATATATCAGGGATATGCAGGACAGAATGGAGGGCTGACCGATCATATAAAATATTTGGAAAAGATATTCAGGCTCGCGGATTATCACATACAGGCAGAGCCGGTCTGTTGTCCCTCAGGTGTTGATCTTACAGTGTCCCCTATGAGCAGGAGGACCAGGAGCACCTCAGGGGATGTGAGAGAGCGTCTGGGTCTGACAGCTGATGAAAAGGCTGTATTGATAACCATGGGCGGAATACCTGAGCAGTATCCCTTTCTGAACAGGCTTGGTGAGATAGAAGAGATCTGTTTTATTATCTCAGGCTTTTCCGAGAAGCAGGAGACAGCCAAAAACCTGCGGCTTCTTCCTTATAATTCAGGGATTTTTCATCCGGACCTTTTGAACGCATGTGATGCGGTGATAGGAAAATTAGGGTACAGCACTCTGGCAGAGGTATATCATGCGGGCTTGCCCTATGGCTATATTTCTAGAAATAATTTTCCTGAGTCAAAAACCCTGATCTCTTTTATTGAACAAAATATTAACGGTATTGCAATCCAAAGTAACAGTTTTCTAGACGGTGAGTGGATTTCAGCTCTTCCAGATCTCCTCTCTATGGGTCGAATTAAGAGGCAGGGATCGAACGGCGCCGAACAGGCAGCACAGTTTATTATTGACAGGATTTTGGGGGAGGTGAAATCTGTGGTTCCCCGTATTTTTTAAAAAGATCAGAATATTATGGACAGTGAGGTTATGACATGTTAAATCCTTTTCAAGAATATTTTAATGTGATTAATAGTTAGATTTGGAGGAAGATCGGATGGTATTGAGTTTGATGAGAAAGCATGCTGGTTCGTTATTGATCAAGGCAATCATGGTGGTAATTGCCTTGTCTTTTGTTATCTATTTTGGCTCCATGAAAGACTCTTCTAGGATAGTGGAGTATGCCCTTGTGAATGATAAGATGATCACCAAAGCAGAATATGACAATGCATACAGGAACCTTGTAGCCACATATCAGGAGCAGTTCGGTGGTATGTGGAACAACAACCTTGCGGAGATGTTTGACCTGGAGAACAGCGCCCTGGAAAACCTGATCAATACGGAGATCATCAGCCAAGAGGCGGAGAATTTAGGATTGAGGGTCACAGAAAAGGAGATCCAGGGATCTATTGTAGTATCTGCCGCATTTCAGACAGAAGGTCGTTTTGATAAGAATCGATACGCCTCTCTTCTGTCGTATAACAGGATGACTCCTGCCGAATTTGAGGGCAATATCAGGCAGGACTTGCTCCAGAAAAAGATAAACCAGTTTTTGATGACACTTCTGCCTGTGACTGAAAATGAGGTTATGGATCAGTACAAATATTCTAACGAGCAGGTCAAAGTCAGCTTTGTAAAATTTCAACCTGATGACTTTAGGGAGACTATAAACAAGGATTCGGCTGGGATGGAAAAGTATTTTGAAGATAACAGGGAAGAGTATCGCATTCCAGAAAAGATAAAACTTCTGTATATCAGATTCGATCCTGCGGAGTTCAGGGAAGGTATTGAACTGGAGGATCAGGATATTGCCAATTATTATGAAGATAATATCCAGATCTTTTCCCAAGAGAGGCAGGTCAAGGCCCGACATATCCTGTTCTCTCTGGATCTTGAGGCACCTGAAGAGGTGGAAACCGTGGTAAAAGAGCAGGCCCAAGCCGTGCTTGAGAGGGTTAAAAACGGGGAAGACTTCTCAAAGCTTGCGCAGGAGTTTTCACAGGGACCATCCAAGGATGATGGCGGCGATCTTGGTTATTTTTCATCTGGACAGATGGTCAAGGAGTTTGAGGATGCCGCCTTTAGTATGAAAAAGGACGAAATAAGCGACCTTGTAAGGACATCCTTTGGGTACCATATTATAAGGGTGGACGATATCAAGGATGCTTCTATAAAAGAGCTGGAAGAGGTTGGTTCTGAGATAATGGAGATATTGATTAATAATGAGAGTTCAGATCTGGCATATGATAAAGGTCAGACCCTGGTAAGCCAGATGCCTTACCATGATGTGGATCTTGTTCAATACGCAGAGCTGCATCAGGTGGAAGTCAATGAGACCGATTATTTTGCTCTTGGAGATTCAGTCCCGGACATTGGTGGAGACATGAATCTTTGTCAGTCCCTTTTTGCCCTTGATGAGAAGGGAGTGAGTGAGCTGGTTGAAGCTGATGAAATGTTCTACATTATTCAGATCGCAGATAAGGAGGAGTCCTATTTGCCGGAAATGGACACTGTGCTGGATGCCCTGGATATTGATTATCAGGACCACCTCATGGCGCTTGCGGCGAAGTCAGCAGCTGAGACCTATCTTGCGAGTCTGAAGGAGGGAAAGGACTGGGATGAGTTTGCAAAGGAGAATGGGCTGGAGCCTGAGATGACCGATTTCTTTCCTCGCGAAGGGTCCGTTCCTTTAATTGGATATGCCCCTGAGCTTCAGGAGGAGGCCTTTAAACTCAGTGAAGAAAAGAGGTTCCCGGAAGAAGTCTTTGAAAATCGTTCTTATTCCTATGTCATCAGATGGGAAGACGCACAAGAAATCGATCTGGAAAAGTATAAAGTAGAGAAAGATGGTTTCCGTAATAATCTTATTATGCAGAAGCAGCAGGCTGTTTTTACGGACTGGCTTGAAAGTTTGAAGAGAAATGCGGATATAAAACGGCTAAAGACTTTTTAGCCCCATATTTTTTTATCATATAAAACCCCATTCCTGAATCAGGGATGGGGTTTTTTAATGGACGGGACACTGTATTGTTTGAGATTAACCATATTTTCTTTATATTTCTAAGGCTATAGAAATCAGGGCAAGTCAACCTTTTTCCAAACTATATCTACCGCACCAGGCCGACTTGTTTTAAACAGATTTGACCAGAATTTTCATTATTAAATAACATTCCTACATTTAACCTTTTTATTATTAATCTGTCATTTTACACTTTACATGGAGAGATGTATTGTTTTACTCTAAAAACCTAAATTGATCCGTATATTAACTTGGCTGAGGAATTTTTTGCGATTAAATATTATGGGGGTTTTTATGAAAATACCTACAATAATAATTGTTTCCACCAGTTTTGCAATTTTTCTGCTGGGTTTTGGCTGTGAAAAAGGGGAAGAACAGGATTCAATACCCATAACTCAAGGAAAGAAGTCCACTGTCAGACAGTCTATTAAGGAATCCGCCCCAAAGATACAAGAAAAGGCACAAGAGAAGGAGCCTTTATCCAAGGAGTTGATTTTCAAACCTTCTGAACCCTCTGAATCAGGTAAAAAGGAAACTGCTGACACAAAATCCAGGAATATGGCAGACCCTGACAAGGCAGCTGCCTCTGCCGAAAAGCAAGAGAAGAAAACACCTGAAAGGCCTTTAATGGAAAAAGGGCGGAAATATATAGTACAAAAGGGCGATACCCTTGTCAGTATTGCCGCAAAGAAGGATATATATGGAGACCCGTTGAAATGGGTTGTCCTTTACCGCTCCAACATTGACAGGTTTTCAGCCAATTCAGGGGATATTCTCCCTGATGAGGTGTTGCCTGAAGGGTCCATCCTTAAGCTTGTCAACTCTCTGGAAATGGAAGAGAATCTGAAAAACAGGAGCAACGCACGGTGGGTCTTGAATGTATTTTCTTCCCAAAAGGAGGAGAATGTTATTCCCCTGGTAATAAAGCTTATTAAGCAAGGGTATCTTGTGTATCTTACCCGGGCTGAAGTGAAGGGTGTAGAGTGGATAAGAATCAGGGTAGGCTTCTATCCGGATCGGAAAACTGCGATGTCAAAGGTGAATAAAATGGAGGCTTTATTAAAAGTTTTTGATATCTGGGCGGTACAGATCGGAGATCAGGAGTTCGCACAATACATAAAGTATTAATGCCTGAACTCTGTACCAATTATCAGTTGTGGCTTGTCCAGCCAAGGCGGGATAAGGCCTGTTTGTTTGACGGAAAAGCTGTCTGTAGGCCATTCCTGCAGAGCGGATTCCAGCCATCCTTTAAACACAAAACTTTCTACTACGCATAACCAGGACAATAGTGAAAAATTCAGGCAATAAATATTTTTAAAAAAACAAACCGGGCATCGCTAGAATGGCATGCAATAAATGAACATGAGAGATAAAAAGATTATAGTTGGAGTAACAGGGGGTATTGCTGCCTATAAGACCGTGGAACTGGTGCGGCTCCTGGTAAGAGAGGGCGCTGACACCTTTGTGGCCATGACAGAGCATGCCACCAGGTTCGTTTCTCCCCTTACATTTGAGACTATTTCAGGGAAAAGGGTTATCTGTGATATGTTTGACAGGGAGACAGTCCCTGTTGATCATGTCTCCCGCGGGCAGGAAGCAGATCTGATAGTTGTCGCTCCTGCCACAGCGAATTTTATCAGCAAGATGGCCCATGGAATGGCTGATGATTTTCTGTCAACCATGATGCTTGCCGCCACGGCAAAGATCCTGGTCTGCCCATCTATGAACACACAGATGTTTTTCAATCCTGTTGTCCAGGACAATCTCAGGCTTATTGCGATCAGAGGAATTACGGTTATGCCTCCCGAAGAAGGTGAACTGGCATGCCATACAAAAGGGCCAGGCCGCCTGCCCCAACCAGAGTGTATTGCAAGACAGGTACAGATCATGCTTTCTGAACCAGACCTTTCAGGATTGAAAATGCTTGTGACTGCAGGTCCTACTGTTGAGTCTATTGATCCTGTGAGATTCATTACAAACAGGTCCTCCGGCAGGATGGGTTATTCCCTTGCCAGAGCTGCAAGACGCAGGGGGGCATCAGTCACCCTGGTCAGTGGCCCGGTGAGTATCGAAACGCCTGAAGGTGTTTCCTGTATCTCTGTTCGGACAACTGAAGATATGAGGCAGGCAGTTCTGGAACACTGCCGCAATATGGATGTTATAATAAAAGCGGCGGCCCCTCTTGATTACAGGCCGAAAGTCATAGCGGGACAGAAGATTAAAAAGATAAAGGATAGGGAATCCATAGAGATGGTTCGGACACCGGATATACTGGAGGAATTAGGACGGATCAAGGCTGATTATGGGTATACTCTTGTTGGATTTGCTGCTGAAACAGAATCCCTTACCGCCCATGCCTCTGAAAAGCTGAAAAAAAAGAATCTTGATCTTATTGCAGCTAATGATGTGACACAGGAGAATGCCGGATTTGAATCTGATACCAATATCATACGGCTATTGTATAGAGATGGACGCACAGAGGATCTCCCTCTGATGACCAAGGATGAACTGGCAGATCAGCTTTTGGATAGGATTAAAGAGATCAGAGAGGGCTGATATAATGGATCCGGTAGAGGAATTAAGGGGGATAGTCGGTCAGATAAGGGATTTTATGGCCGCGTATATGGAAGTGGGATTTGATCCCCCAGAAATTTCCCAACCTGCCCTGGAATACCTTGAAAAAGGGCCGGAAATCCCATTGATCAAAGAAGGACCGGCAGGTAATAAATCTGATGTGCCTCCTGCTATCCATGAATCCCCGTCTTCTCTCACACCTGAAAAGGCCTCTGTTCCCCAGCTCCCTTCCCTGCCTGTTAAAACAGTCCAGCTACCCGGGATATCTGAACCCGAGACCCTTGAGGCCTTGGAACAATCTGTTCAAAGCTGTAGAAGGTGCCGGCTTGGCAAATATAGGGAAACAGCTGTTTTTGGTGAAGGTTCTTCCAATGCTCGGCTGGTCTTTATTGGCCCGTGCCCAGGAGAGAGTGAGGAGCAGTCAGGAAGACCATTTGCCGGTCCGGATGGTGAGCTCCTGACAAGGATAATTGAAAAAGGCATGGGACTGAGGAGATCGGATGTTTATGTATGCAATGTAATAAAATGCCGCCCTCCCGAAGATCGTGATTTTAGGAGGAATGAGGTTGAGACGTGCATGATCCATCTCAAAAGGCAACTGGACCTGATCCAGCCAGAGGTTATCTGTACACTTGGCAGGACAGCTTCCAAGGAGCTTCTTGGAAAGGAATTTAAGGTATCAGAAGAACGGGGAACGTGGCATTCTTTCAGGGGTATTTTTGTGATGCCAACATTTCATCACGCCTATATCTTGAGAAATCCTTCCAGGGAGAGACAACTCAAGGGTCTTATATGGGAGGATATTCAGAAGATTATGAAACGTCTGGGTCTGAAGAAGGGGAAGAATTGATAATTATACATCTTAACACTACTTTACTATGACAGGATTGTAAAAACCATCAATACTATAATTTAAAATAAGGAGTGTGAAAGTATTATGACAGAAGAGAAAAACGGCAAAGAGGTCATTGAGGAAGTCCAGGCTGAAGAGAAAAACGGCAAAGAGGTCATTGAGGAAGTCCAGGCTGAAGAAAAAAAGGGCAAAGAGGTCATTGAGGAAGTCCAGGCTGATGAGAAGGAGAAATCTCTTGATAAGATGACAGTCAAGGATCTCAGGGTCATAGCAAAGTCAATTCCGGGGGTCACAGGCACAACCGCCATGAAAAAGGATGATCTGCTTGCAATTATCAAGGAGTTCAGGGAAATTAAGGAAGAAGCCCCCGCCGCGAAAAAGAAAAAGAAGAAAAAGAAACCGGGAAAGGCAATGCTTAGCATCAAAGAAGTAAAGAAAGAGGTTGTTCATCTGAGAGAGAAGAAAAAGGCTGCTCAGCAGGCAAAGGATAAAAAGCAGATTGATATACTCCGCCGCCGTATAAACCGCTTGAAAAAGAGAACCAGGAGGGTTGTCCAGGGTTAAGATGCCTCATACTTGAAGCAGGTCCCATGAGTGTGCGTCTGGACCTGCTTTTTTGCTTAAAACTTTTGCCCCTTTGCGGCAGGGTGGTTTAATAAATCCCCTCGGTTTATTTTATGGAGCAAAAAACACTATGAAAACTGTTGCAATTATCCCTGCTGCCGGATCAGGGGTGCGTATGGGCACAGCTAAGGCAAAACAATTTCTTGAGCTGAATGACCGACCCCTGCTTGCTTTGACTCTTGATCGATTTCAGCAGTGCACAGTAATTGATGCTGTTATTCTGGTTGTACCCCTTATGGACGTTGAATACTGCAGGACATCGATAGTTAATAAGTTCGGGCTGACAAAGGTAGTTAAGATAGTGCCGGGAGGGGAAAGGCGTCAGGATTCTGTAAGGCTTGGTATTGAGGCAACAGGTGGTATATATGGGCTGGTAATGGTCCATGATGGTGTCAGGCCTTTTGTTGACTCAGATCTGATAGAGCGGGCCTTGGATGCCTGTCATGAAAACAGGGCTGTTATTACTGCTCTACCCGCAAATGATACGGTCAAAGAGGTTGATAGGGACGGTTTTGTGAAAAAGACCTACGATCGTCAGTATGTGTGGCTGGTCCAGACTCCCCAGGTTTTCAGATATGAGGATCTCATTTCTGCTCATAAGGAGGCCTTGAGTAGGGGCTGGAAAGAGGTAACAGATGATGCCCTGTTGATGGAGAAGATGGGCATTCCTGTGAAGGTGATCCCTGGTTCAGAAAAAAATATAAAGATTACCTCTCCGGCAGACCTTGAACAGGCAAGGTGCTGTATTGGCGCATTGTCTAATCCTGATTTTTAATCATTGGAGACCTTAGGGGGGAGCGATTACTCCAACTTGAATCGTACTGGCACAATTACCCACATTTCAATTTTTTCATCCCCTCTCATGCCTGGTTCAAATACCCATTTTTTTACTGAAGCCAACGCTGCCTTATCCAGCAAAGAATAACCACTTGATTCCGCAAGTCGAAAATCTTTTACCTGCCCCTTTGTATCCACAAAGACCTCAACAAACACAGTGCCCTCATATCCTCTTCGTTGTGCCACTCTTGGATAATCCGGCGCAGGATTCAGTTTGTACTCAGGTATTGCCTCCTTTATAACCACGACCTCTTTATAAGACGAATCAATCGGATCAGGATTGATGTCAATATCTGTGATCACATTTTCCTGGGGATCAGATAATTCTCTGTCTATAACCTCTGGAACATGGGCCTTATCCACGAAATCTTCATTTTCAAAAGCCCCAGCCACATCAGGAGCTGCTTCTGCAGGTGCAGGTTCAATAGTAGGCTCTTGGACCGGTTCAGCCTGGACCGATTCAATGATTTTAGGAAGATCTTTAGCAACTTCAGAAATAGCTTTTGGCTGGGCAGGCTCGTGAATGGATTCAGAAATCCCGGGAGTGATAATCTTTTTTGGAGGGATATTTTTGAGCGGGATATTTTTTTTGTTTTGTAATCCCGATCTTTTTGCGGGAGGTTCCGGGACCGGGGCCTGGGCCGGGATTTTTTCTGCAAGCTGATATGTGAGTGTTACAGAAACAGGGGTATTCATGATATAGGTTGAACCTGTCTTGAGCCAGTCTCCTCTTATACAGAAAAAGAGGCCGTGCAGAATTAGGGCCAGTGTGGCAGCTAAAAACATTCGCTTCAAAATTTCTCCACCTCGGCCTGGAGAGAAACCCTTGTTATCCCGGCCATTCTGATCTGATCCATAACCTGAAAAAGGTTCTGGTATGACACATTTTTGTCGGCAAAAAGGAGGACACCTGAATTATCGCGCCCAACTGCAAGGGACATCAATGAGTTGGCCAGAGTTTTCAATTCAATTTTTTTGTCATCCAGATATATTGAGCCATCAGCATTAATTGTCACAGAAAGTGTCAGGCTTTTGTCTATTTCTGCCTGGGATGAAGAAGGCAGGCTGACTGGCAAGCCCCTGTGGACGGCCATGGAAAGCATTGCATAGATAAAAAACACGAGAAGAAGAAACACAATATCAATCAATGGAAGCATCTCAATCCGTGCCTTTTTCTCGGTTTTATGAATAATTTTCATTGGGGGCAGCTCCCATTTTTCTGAGACTGCTGCTGAAGCTTTTCATAGACTATCTCAAGGCTTGTGGCATATTTTTCTATGGCAAGCCCGGCATTTTCCACCCTGGCATTAAAGTAGTTATACGGAAATACAGATAGGATTGCGATTCCAAGGCCTGACGCAGTAGTAATAAGGGCCTGGGCAATACCCGCGGTAACTGCCTGGGGGTTTTCAATACCGCCTGCTCCAAGGAGTTCAAAAGATGTGATAATCCCTATTACCGTACCGAAAATTCCCATAAGGGGAGCAACGGTGATCATGGTATCAAGGATTCCCAGGAAACTATGCATTCTCTTCATTTCATCTGCCGCGGCAGTCTCCATGGCCTTTGTCAGAGAAAAATTTCTGTGAAGAATCCCAATTACAAGGATTTTAATAATATAGTCTTTTGATCTCCTTGTCTTTTCCTTCACCGCCTCCCAGTCACCGTCCTGGCAAAACACGAGGACTTCATCTACAAGGGATGGATTTCTTCGTATATCCTCTCTTGTCCAGAAGATAGCCCGTTCGATGATAACGGTTAAAGATATTATTGAGCATGCAAGAAGTGGATACATAACTGGCCCACCGTGAGTAAAAAAATCAATCATACTTTCTCCTTTTTAATCAAGTCTTGGATTTTGCTGTTTTTAATGCACCTAATCCTTTAAACTTACCCTTGGCCTGCCTGATGCTGGATTTATATCCACCAACACAGGACAATCATAAACTGTCTCTATATTTTTTGAAGTAATGACATCTCCTGGTTTGCCAATATTGTAAACCGTTCCATTCCTTAGCATCAAAATCCTATGGCAATACTGTGCAGCCAGATCAATGTCGTGGGAGACGAGCACAATACTTAAACCTTTGTCTCTGCTTAATCTGGATATTAGTTTAAAAATCTCCCGTTTGAATTTTAGATCCAGAAATGAGGTGGGTTCATCAAAAAGGACAATTTCAGGCTCCTGGGCAAGGGCCCTGGCAATAAGCACTCGCTGTCTTTCTCCGCCTGAAAGTTCATGTATGGATCGTTCAGCCAGTTCAAGCGCATGAGTGGCCTCTAATGAATTATGCGCGACTTCCAGGTCTCTTTCACCCTCAAAATTGAGTCCTCTGAGATGGGGAAATCGACCCATAAGGACCACCTCAAGTGCAGTAAAAGAAAATCTGAAATGGGTCTCCTGGGCCACTATAGCCACCTCTCTGGCAAGATCTGATCGCTTGAGATTTTTTATTGGTTTCTCTTTGATAAGTACTTCACCTTCTTGTGGTAAGAGTATGCCGTCAATAATCTTGAGGAGTGTACTCTTTCCTGAACCGTTCGGTCCCAGGATTCCAAGAATCTCGCCGGAATGGAGTTCCAGTGATACCCCTTTTAAAGCAGGCATATCATCGTAGGTGAATCCTACATTATCCAGTGTTAAAATTGGTTCCATTTGCTTCCCTTTGCCTTCAGGAGATAGATAAAAAATGGTGCACCAAGAAATGCGGTTATTACACCCACAGGGAGTTCATTCGGTGAAATGACTGTTCTTGCAAGGGTATCGGCTGTTATCAGAAATATAGCCCCGCCAATAGAGGCCACAGGAATAAGCATACGGTGATCAGAACGAAACCCCATCCTTGCAAGGTGAGGCACAATAAGGCCTACAAAGCCAATTAGTCCGGAAAAGGCCACCACAAGCCCCATACAAAGAGACACAGTTAAAAGGCCTATTATTTTAGTCCTTTCAACTTCAACTCCAAGCTGGAGCGCGTTTTCCTCTCCTGCAGTTATCAAATTCAGTTCTTTAGAGAAACGATAAAGTACAAGCGCTGAAGCAAGCACAAAAAACATGACAATAGTCAACTGACTATAGTCGCTCTGCGAAAGATCTCCGTACAGCCAAAAGAGCATAGTATGCAGCCTGTCATCAGATGAAGTAGAGATGAAAAACATTATAATGGCAGTGAAAAATGCATTTATGATTACACCTGTAAGCAGTATTGTAGACGACTCCATTCCCATCCTTCTGGCGCCTAGGCTCATTACCAGGCTGATAGTAATTAGTGCACCCATAAAGGACAGTATGGGCACGCCCAGACTGAAGCTGAGTCCCCAATAAATGGCAAGCACCGCACCAAAGGCAGATCCGCTTGAAACTCCCAGAATAAACGGATCTGCAAGGGGATTTCGCAGTATGGCCTGAAACACAACACCTCCCAGGGAAAGGGCAAAACCAACGGCCCCGGCGAGCAGAATTCTCGGAAGCCTGATCCTGAATATGATAAGCCGCACAGGATCATCTTCGGCGATTCGACCCATAAGAATTTCAATGATCTGATTCAGTGATATTTCAGCCGTACCAACCACGAGGGCCACAATCACTACAAAAAAGAGTATACAGCACATCCCGAAGGAGGTTATTGCCACCTTCCTGAAGGTCAAAGGCTGTTTTATTATGATTTTATTTGTCATAGTTATTTTTTATGCTATTCATCATTCGGGTATCTCCCAATTCACTTCCGGGTGGATCAGCCTGGCCATTTTCTCCAGCCCGTCAATGATCCTGGGTGAGGGACGATCTATCAGGTCGGAGTCAATAAGATGAACTCTGTGATTGATAACTGCAGGAATAAAATTCCATTGCAGCCAACCCTGTCTGGCCTGCTCAAACATTCCCCTTCTCTCCATAGAAGAGATAAGGATGATCTCTGGTTTTACCCTGAGCACTTCCTCAATACTTATCCTCGGATATGTCAGGGAATTATCCGCGGCTATATTTTTCCCACCAGCAAGATGGATGAGGTCATGGTGAAAGGTATTTCTATTAACCGTCATAATTGGCTGAACATTTATCTGCAGAAAAACCAGGGGTGTATCCAGAGATTTTACATTGTCCTGGATACGGTCAACCCTCCTGTTTAATTCGGCCGCAGCCTTTTCAGCTTTTTCTGTTACACCGCATATACGGCCAACATCGGTCACGGTTGTAATGACTTCCCTGATATTCCTTGGGTTAACAATATAGGCAGGGATTCCAGCATGATCAAGGAGTTCAATCACCTGGGGTTTGTTTCCGTCCTTTGTTCCCAATATAAGATCAGGGTCAAGGCTGATGATTTTTTCCACATTAAGGTCATCGTAACTTCCGATCTGTGGTTTTGAGGCCGCCTCAGGGGGATAATAGCTGAATTGGGTCACTCCCACCACCCTGTCTCCAAGACCCAGATAATACAGGATTTCTGTCAGACTTGGGGCAAGGGATACAATTCTGGATGGGGGTTCCTTCAGAACAATTTTTCGCCCGAGAGAGTCAGAATGGGTACTGCATGAGCACACAGCAGGCCATAAAAAAAGTCCCGTAAATAAAGCAAGTAACATGAAATTTTTGAAATATTCTTTCATTTAAATCCTGCTGGAAATTTGGTGGCAGTGTTGAAACTGTCTGTTGCGTATGGAATGCTGCTCCAGTAAAAAAAGGAAGAGAATCGACAGCCTTGCAGGTACAAAACTTAAGAGATCATACAGTCTGGCGTCTTCCCAGCCAAATGGAGAGTATTGTTTGTCCCGGTATCCGACCATAGAGTCCAGAGTACTCCAGGGATTTGAGATTAATACTGAAGTCAAGATCGACCCTGCTGCCCAGTCCGAATTTCTTCAGATCAGTCTGCGGATCACCACCATGCTAGTATGCCCTGTTTTTTGCACCGGCTGAATCTCTTCTTATAACGCAATAGTTCCAATTATCAGGAGCAGAAGGAGCATTATCATCTCATTTGCAGTGCCAAGCAGGTCACCTGTAATCCCGCCGAACAGGTTCTCACATCTCGTTTTCCAAAGCCTTGTCATTATCCAGGCAAGGGCATATATCCCCGGGCCCGCAGGTCCCGCAAAAGAAAGAGTGATTATGAAAGTCAGTACATGGGCAGTTGCCCTGTGACGATTGCTTGCCCCCTTTATAAAGCCTCCTGCCATTCCATTTCCCGCTCTTGCCGATTTCATGGTAGTTATCAGCTCCACTTGCATGCATTTTGTGATGGCAAATACAGGAGGAATCCAGATAATAGAATCTATGGCAAGCAATCTTTCAAAAAAGATCACCTTTGCCGTAAGATCAAGTACAAGGGCGATTACACCAAATGCCCCAACACTGGAGTCCTTCATTATCTCAAGCCTGCGTTCCCGCTCAAAATATCCGCCCAAGGAATCAGCCCAATCAGCAAGGCCATCCAGGTGCAGCCCGCGGGTGAGCCAGACTTCTAAGGTAACCATCAATAATGCCATTGCCCAAGGCCAGGGTGCCATTGGGAAAAGCGCCCAGACCTCTGCAAGACCGTATAGGATGAGCCCCAGGAACAGACCGACCACAGGGAAATATGGAAGGGAAGATGAAAGCTCTTTACCCTCTTTCCCTGGCCAGGAAATAATGCTCAGTGTCCTGAAAGCAGTGCCAAGATTGTTCAGACCTTCAGGTGGTCTCATGGATGTATCCTTTACACATCTTTAAGTACCAGGGGTAGCCCGGCGATAACAGTTACAACCTTTTTAGAAATTTGGGCGATTCTCTGATTCGCGGAACCAGCGTCATCCCGGTATTTGCGGGATAATGCGTTATCAGGGACGATACCCATCCCCACCTCATTGCTTACCACCACAATCATGCTTTTGACATCTGGGAGCAGTGTTAAAAGGTTATTTATCTCATTATTAACAGCATCATGGTCTTTTTTGTGCTCCATGTATAGGTTGTTCAACCACAGGGTAAAGCAATCAAAAAGAATAACAGTGTCTTTATTGTCAACGCTACTGATGGCCTCTGCCACATTAAGAGGTTCTTCAATTGTAGACCATCCGGAACCGCGTTCTTCCTTATGGCGTCTGATACGTTCTGTCATCTCTCTGTCAAAGGCCTGGGCAGTGGCCAGAAAGACACGATTTTTATCCAGGCTGTTGCAGAAATCAAGCGCAAGGCGGCTCTTTCCGCTCTTTGCG
>JAFDJA010000321.1 GCA_019307745.1 Deltaproteobacteria bacterium
ATGACAGGTTTTCAGGTTATTCAGACATATATCCCGGACAATGATGCCTTCGCAAATGAAGGTGACGCCGGCGTAGGGGGTGAGGAAACCGATACCGTTGGGACCGTGTTTCTAAACTTTGGAGTATCCAATGACCGGGTACAGTTTAATCTTAATGCTAACCATTGGTTCGAAAGGGAGTTCGGAGTTACTCTTTTATGGATTGATTATAAGCCACAGGCGTTTGGAGGTAATTTTCTCATCACGCCTAAGCTCATTTACATGTACGGTAATCATAGTATGTCAGGAGACTTTGGCCTGATGAGAGGATGTAGCGAGGTCCTTTTGGAGCTGATGTATGAATTCTAGTAAATTACTTATTAAATTTTTATAGTAAATTACTTCTTAAATTTTAAGAGGAGGGAAATATGTTGAATAACAAATGGAAAATATTATTTGGTATCATCATCGCGACCCTTTTTGTGTCAACGGGTTGGATCTCCAGTTCCTTTGCCCTTGACGGAAAGGCCGGGGAGGTTATCAAGACCGTAGCGGACCTTAAAGATCTTCAAGCAAAAGGGCTGCTATTCGAATCACAGGTAATCACCATGTCTGAACAGCTTGAAAGAGGAATTCCCATTCCAATTGTGGAAACGACGGATCAAAGCATGGACAAGGTTAACGGCAGAACTTACATGGAGGCTACCAGGAAGCATGCAGGGAAAGCCAGTCTTGACTCTGAGGGTCGCCTTAAGAATTATGCCGGACAGGGTCAGCCTTTTCCGGAAATTTCAGCCGATGATCCCCAGGCAGGTCTTAAAGCGGCCTATAACTATGACCATAAAGACTTTGGGGACACTGGCCTTATGCCCAGCTGGGAATACCTCTTAACAGATGATAAGGGAAGAATTAAAACCCTGGGAGGAATTTCTAACCGGATCTCCTTGAATTATAGAACGGCTATTACTCCTACACCCTCTCTGGGTATAAGTGATGATATATGGTTCAAGGATCTTATCGCCTTTACCAAGCCCTTTTCCATGAAAAACATGGCACAGCTGACTATAAAGTATATGGATGAGGCACGTTTGAGAGACACATATATTTATATACCGGGGCTGAGGCGTATTGTCAGGGGTGGAACAGGAAACAGATGCGATTGTCTGGGCGGTTTTGTGTTTAATATGGACGATTCCGATATATGGTCTGGAGATACCTTCAGATTTAACTGGGAACTCCTGGAGGTGAAAGAGCATCTTGTGGGCACTTTGAGCGACTATGATGTGACTACAAAGGGCGGTACGTATGTCAAAGGTAATCACCTGACTATAATGACTTTAGAGCGCAGGAAAATGTGGGTGATAAAAAACAGCCCGAAATTCGACGGTTACTGCTACTCGCACAGGATTTATCTAATGGATCCGGAAAATTGGTTCTATAAGTGGGAGGAGATGTACGATAGATCAGGTAATCTGTGGAAGATTTTACAGCAGCTTTTTGCAGTTATGCCGATTCCGGACCAAAATGGTGGTGGAAATATAATGACGAATAGCTCCGGAGATGCTATAGATATTAAGATCATGGAAGCAGGGCCTTACTATCACAACAGGATCAGCATGAATGATCCCTCAATAATTCCGGAGCAGTTTACACTGGATGCCATGAGAAGACAGGGCAGGTAATCACCGCGTTTATGAGCTTTTTATACGTCTGTTTTGACAAGGCAGGATCCCCCTGCCAAAGGGGGGGATCAGTCCTTGAATAAGGAGATACAGGCCAGGGCTTTCTTACCGAAGCCAGGGTCATAAACTATACCGAGCTTGTGGATGAATTCGACCGTGAAATTCCAATCGTGGAAACAACGGATCGAAGTTTACCGGTGGAAGTTTACCGGTGGCTACCGGCAAGAGTTTCCAGACAATCACAATGAAATGTTGCCGTTCCCTAACCTGAAACCCACTGATAAAGATGCGGGTATCAAGGCGGCGTGGAATTATGATCTTAGGCATGCCGGTGACGACTTTAACGAAGTGAACCGGCAGTATCAATTGAGCGACAGCAATAACAAGATAAAACTCTTATCCGGGGACTGGATGAGGTGGCGCATTCCCGCGCCTCATCCAATGAGCCGTTATTTATAAGTTCTATGTGTTTTCTTCGCATAAGACATTATCGGCACTACCAATTCTCATTTGCGGGCATACTATAGGTCTGGTCGACACCCTTTCCTCATAATCTTTTATGGCTCAAACAGATATCGACCTATGCCTGATGAAAAGCATCAAAAAGATATGATCAGAAAATATATAATTTTTTTAAATGAATGCTCTTTGAAAGACAAGC
>JAFDJA010000322.1 GCA_019307745.1 Deltaproteobacteria bacterium
AGTTATTGCCAAAAAAGACGAGTCTCATACTTCCGGAATCCGTGGAATATGCATACTTACCCCAGAATTGGGAACAAGAATTTAATTCAGTGCCAGTTTCAGGGATGTAAATCAGTACCACTCCCCGGATTCAATTTTAGTCCATTCATATAATTCCACAAAGCTTGTGTAGCAAGTCCTTATAATTCCTCTAATTTTCATATTTATTAATAATTCCTTTAAGATAAAGCCATTCCATATAAAACAGGGGATGGTGATGGTTGAGATTGAGTGTGTTTATTGTGGTGATTTTTTTGAGGGAAGTCCGCGACACAAGAATCAGACTGCCTGTAAGAAGAGAAAATGTCAAAACGCAAAAAAGGCTGCGTGGCAAAGGCATAAGATGAAGACAGATCCTGATTACCGGGCTAATCAGAAGAGCAGTCAAAAGAGGTGGCTTCAGGATAATCCAGGTTACTGGAAAAAATATCGCAGGAAAAATCCTGAAAAGACCGAACGTAATCGGATCCTGCAGTCAGTCCGGAACGGAAAGATCAGATCAACAGACAGGATTGCAAAGATGGATTCGTCATTGATTGCAAAGATGGACGCGTCAAATCCTGATAGATTTGAGATAGTTGGTCAGTTTTGGATGGTTCCTGTGATTGCAAAGATGGATGCGTCAAAAGTTAATATTCTCAGGATTCCAACATGTTACCCGTGATTGCAAAGATGGATTCGTTAGGAGGACAAACAATGAGGTGATAATCTGGCTGCAAACCTTAAAAAAGGAGGCAGTCATGATAATAAAAAAGATCATAAACCCTGACAGGGTCCGGCATGTTAATGGAGGATTCAGCTTTATCCCCCACCGTTTCCTGACTGACGGATTTTTAACCTCACTCATCCAGGAAGAGGTGCTTTTATATTTTTTCCTGATCCTTGCATCAGACCGAAACGGGCTTTCCTATTATTCCTACGACACTATATGTAAATTTCTCCGGTTAGATCCTGATGAGTATCTTAAGGCAAGGGATGGACTTTTAATAAAGGATCTTATTGCCTTTGACAGTACTATTTTTCAGGTACTGGACCTCCCCCCGAAACCAACATCCCCAGATATCCACAAATCATCTTACGCACAAAGATCATCACCCATTGCGCATTTAATCCGGAAATCTCTTAAGGAGGCTTAACATGCTTGATAAAAGAATCATTTTTGAGATCCACAGGCTCAAGAACATGGGCTTAAAGCAAAGGCAGGTTGCCAGGGAACTGAGAGTGGGCAGAGATACTGTAAAAAAGTATCTGCAAGATCCTGAAAAGGCCTTTTGTTCAAAGGCCACCAGATCTTCCAAGCTGGATCCATACAAGAACAATATCGCCAAATACCTGGATGATGATCCTCAGGTCAAGGCGACTGTCATCCTCCAGCATCTGCAGCAGCAGGGGTTTGGCGGCGAGATTACTATCCTCAGAAACTACCTCAGAAAGGTCCGTGGAAAAACAAAGTTCAGGGAGCCTTTTATACGTTTTGAGTCTAAGCCAGGGGAACAGATGCAGATTGACTGGGGGCATTTTGGCAGCCTGAGTTATGGAGAGCACAGGAGAAAGCTTTATGCGCTGGCAGTAATAGAATCATACAGCCGCAAGCTATATGTGGAGTTCACACACAGCCAGAAGCAGGAAGCTCTTCACCAGGGTCTGGTAAACGCGTTCAGCTATTTTATGGGCAGTCCACAGGACATACTGGTAGACAATATGGTTACAGCTGTCATTGAACGGGACAGGTCTCTTGTAAGGTTCAATGAGGTATTCTCCCTTCAGGATAAATCCGGTGGCCTGCAATGTCAGGGCTCCTAATGAAAAAGGAAAGATAGAAAATGCCATAAAATATCTTCGTCAGAACTTCTGGCCGTTAAGGTCTTTTACTGATCTCAAGAGTGTCCAGACACAGGTCATGGAATGGCTTGACACTGTGGCAAACATCAGGACTCATCAGACTACAGGAAAACGCCCTGATGACCGTTTCAAGGATGTCTCATTAAGGACCCTGCCAGAGTTTTTGTCTGACTGCAGAGAGACCTCACAGGTCACTGTGTATAAGGATTTTGCAGTAAGGTTTGACTGTAATACCTATACAGTCCCTCCCTGGGCCATAGGTAAAAAACTGACCCTTAAGGCAGATAATGAGACTGTCACCATCTATCACAAACAAAAGGCAGTTGCCACACATCACAGATCCTGGGAAAAGAAGCAGCGCGTAGAACTCCCGGCCCATGTGGAACAGGTCAGGAAGATGAAAAAAAGACTGTGGCAGGACAAGCAGATATCTGCCTTCCTGTCCCTGGGGCAGGATGCACATAACTATCTGGATGCACTTATAAAGGCAGGACAGCCAGTCAAAAAGAATGTGGCAAAACTTCTCTGCCTAAAGGATGAGTATGGTGCCCCCTCTCTTATACTGGCCATACAGAAGGCGCTTAATTATCACGCCGCAGGCGCTGATTACATAGAAAACATCCTTTACCAGGAGATGACCCCTCAACATTCTCATCCCCCTGTCAGGCTCAAGAACCAGGACTTGAATCGTATCAGACTCAATGAACCCCTTCTGGCTGAATATGATGCTTATATAAAAAGGAGAAAAAACAATGATTGATTCTGTGATCGAAAAACTTAAACAGCTCAGGCTTAAAACCTTTGCAGATAATATTACACCGGCACTGGAAATGGCTGGAGAAAAAAACTGGTCCTGCCTCCAGATTATTGACTATCTTGCTGCCCTTGAACTGGAAGAGAAAGAAAAAAACAGAGTCGAACTCCGGTTTAAACAGTCAAAACTACTTGTAAAACCTACTATCGACCAGTTCGATTTTAACTTCCATGTTTCACGCAAACAACAAAAAATCAAAATCTTAAACCTTATGGACCTGGAGTTTATCAGACAGAAAATGGACATCATTTTGATTGGTAATCCTGGTGTGGGGAAAAGCTTTCTGGCTAAGTGTATTGCCTATGCCGCAACACTGGCCAGCATCAAGGTCCTCTTTACTACCGCAATAGATATGATCAATCATCTGATAGCTGCAGAAGCAGACCATTCTCTCCTGAAAAAACTCCAATACTATCAATCTCCGACTCTCCTGGTCGTGGATGAGATAGGCTATCTTCCGCTTGGCACACAAGGGTCAAACCTCTTTTTCCAGGTCATCAGCGCAAGGCATGAAAATAGTTCAACCATCATTACAACTAATCTGTCTTTTGCCGATTGGGGGAAAATATTTGACAGCACTACTGTTGCCACTGCGATCGCTGACCGTCTCGTTTATAACTCGGAGATCCTTGTTTTGGAGGGACCAAGCTATAGAAAAAGAAAAAAGCAGAAGTGAACAGGGTATCTGTAGATTAAAATCAAAGTAGCAAAACAGAAGCATTATGCGTCTATGGAATTTTGATTCGGAACATATGTGCAGGGGAAAGTGTGCGCTTTTGACTGGATGGCATCATTTTAATCCCTGTTTTTGGCCCTGGCCTGAATCCCTGTTTACACCTTCTCTCAAGCCTTATAGAAAAACCGCCTATAAGACTTG
>JAFDJA010000173.1 GCA_019307745.1 Deltaproteobacteria bacterium
GGTTATTACTCCACGTTCGGGTACATATCAGAGGCCAGAAGAATGGGGCTCAGGGTCCTGCCTCCTGACATAAATCAGAGTGAAATCAAATACACAGGAAAAGACCAGGCAATTCGGATCGGTCTTATGCAGATCAAAGAGCTTTCCCGGGAGGCAATGGAGTATATCGTTTATGAAAGGACAGGGAATGGCCTGTTCGAATCCATGGATAATTTTCTCGCCAGGATGACCGGACATGCTCATCTGCAGGACCTCAGAGTACTTATCAAGGCGGGCTGTTTTGATTCCATAAACCAGGCAGGCAAGTCCAGACCTGCACTCATATGGCAGGCCCTTGATTTTTTTGCGAAAAAAGAGGAGAAAAAGATTCAAACCCTTTTTGACTGGAACAGAAAATCGTCAGAACAATCCCAAACTGAATCCCGGAACAAGGATTACCCTGAACATGTGAGATTGAAGCATGAATCTGAGACAATCGGTTTTTTGTACTCTATTCATCCGCTTGATCTCTATAAGAAAGTAATAGCAGGGATTACTCACATTCGCTCCTCTGACATCAGCAGACATATTGGAAGAAACGTCACTCTTATCGGCTGGCTGGTCACTGGAAAGACAGTAAGCTCGAAAAATGGTGACCCAATGAAGTTCATCTCATTTGAAGATACCACCGGCATATATGAGACCATATTTTTCCCAAAGGTATACGACCGATACTGCCATATGCTGAATGCGTCACGACCCTATATCATAAAAGGAAAGGTGGAGGAAGATTTTGGTGCGATAAATATCAATGTGGGATGGGTAGGGTTTCTGGACAGGTATGAGAAGAAGGATACTAACCGCAAAAAATCGTACACTGCCCCCTGACAAAGATTCTCCCGTCAGGAAAGCGGATTGTCCGGAATCACCGGATTCCTGAACTCCTGGAGTCTATTTTGATTACATACCGGTCTTGCCCTCCTAAATGCCCTGATCCCTGTCCATACAAAAAAAAGATAGGAAAAATTTCAAAATATGGAATCATGACAAAATTTTATAAAAACAATTTAATCCGTCAAAACACATACGCCGGTTAGGAGCCCTTAATTTATTTTCTGTTTTCCTTGACATATTAATTTTAATATCTATCATAGTCTCATATTTCATCAGTCGCTCTTAAGGAGCTTAATAGGGAACCCCGTGAGATTCGGGGACGGGCCCGCCGCTGTAACCCCTCCCTCTTTTATAGAGGGAACTCTTTCAGCAATATTACGCCACTGTTTCCAATACTGAGATGGGAAGGCGCTGAAAGGGTGGGGGAAGTCAGAAGACCTGCCTGCATGTTAGGCCTATACTTCGAGGAGAGGAGAGCGCCTGCTGGATTCTGGTGATAAAAAGGGTAATCCCCGGATCGAAATAATCGGTCCGGGGATTTTTGTTTTTCCGGGCCTGAATAATACCTGAATTTTGCACCAGCCATCTACTGTGGCTTGAAGCTCCTTATCTTTAAAGGCAGTTTCACAATTTTGATTCTCACCATATAGGCAATATGCCTGCGAGTCAAAATTGCTCCAACCTCCCTTTAAAGACAAAGCTTTCTGCGCCTCGCTACAATATCTGGTGCAAGATTCAGGTAATAATTTATCAGGTAAAGGAGTTAGAAAAGTGAAAAAATTTTTTATTTTTGCATTTTGTGCAGCACTACTTACAACAGAACAGCCCCGGGCCGAGGAGAAAGAGGAAAAACACACCCTGGAGGAGGTTGTGGTTACGGCCACAAAGACCGAGGAAACACGCAAGGATGTCCCTAATGCCGTTATTCTTAAGGATGAACTAGATATCCAGGAATCACCTGCAAACAGCGTAGGAGTACTTCTTGCAAATGAGCCGGGAATAGACTTGAGAACACGCGGTAATTATGGAGGAGCATCTGAAGAGATCCATATAAGGGGGATGAATGCAAGCGGAACACAAGTACTGGTAAATGGTATAAACTATAATTCACCATCTTTTGGCAGTGCTGATGTCTCCAAAATCCCAATCAACAATATCGAACGAATAGAAGTGGTTAAAGGCTCAGGAGCTCTTCTCTATGGCTCAGGTGCCATTGGTGGAGTCGTAAGCATCTTTACAAAAGGTCCGGAAAAAAACAAACCTACATTTAAAGCTTCTAAAGAGATTGGATGGAATAATACATGTTCGATTTCAGCAGAACAGGGCATGTTCGTCACCAATCATCTCGGATACTACCTGACAGTCAACAGCTCAAGGACAGAAGGATATCGGGACAATAGCGACCTTGATCGCAAAGACGTATCCATGAAACTAGTATGGGACGAGGGAGATTTTTTTAATGCCAGCCTATACGGGGACTATCTGGATAGTGAATATGGCAGACCAGGAATTGATCCGCCTAAGGACACACAGGATTATTACTCCTCTGTCACTGGAGCAAAGTTCTACAACAAAAATGCAGCCAGCCTGCTTGACAAAGGGAAAGATGAGGATACACATATTGCCTTAGATATTGATATTCAACCATTCAACTGGTTAAAGATAGGGATGAAAGATAACTACACTATTATGAAAAACTACAACTATTCCAGATATACTTTTGATGGTTCTGGTGCTAAAACATTAGTAACAAACAAAGTGGCTGCTGCTGAGATTAATGCAGAAGTAAATCATGTTGATAATTATTCATTATTGTTAGGTGCAGAATGTAAGACTTATGATTGGGAAAATGAAAACTTGGCGCTTGATACTACAGGCTCTGAGATACCATCTACCAAGGTAGATACAAGTGAGGATTTATATACTGCAGGGGGATTTATAGAGGTCCAATACAAGCCTTTTCCTATACTCAAAACCCTTGCGGGAGTAAGGTATGAAGATCACTCTGAACTTGGAACCGAATATCTACCTTGTATTGGACTTATATTTAATCCAGTCAAAAACTCTGCCCTAAAAATTAACCATGGCAAACAATTTCTAGCCCCAACGCCAAATGACCTTTTCTGGCCAAAGGAGGACTGGGGATGGGGCATGGGGGCTGAAGGCAACCCGAACCTGAAACCTGAAACAGGCTACCACAGCGATATTAGCTTGGAACAGGAGATCGGTAAAAAGCTTTTTATAACAGGCTCCTTATTCACATGGGATATGAATAACCGAATTCTGTGGACTGGGGACGCTGCCGGATTCTATAGGCCAATTAATCTCAAAAGCTATGAAGCCAAGGGAGCTGAGCTTGGAATGAAAATCGGACCATTTACTGGACTGACTCTTGGCCTGAGCTATACGTATCTTGATGCCGAAGAAAAGGCCCTGGAATATGATAGAAAGATTCCAGGCACGATGGCGTCATGGAAAACACATCCTGCTACCTATAGTCCTGAACATCAATTCAAGGGAACGATCACACTTGAAACCCCGGGAGACATGACAATGTCAATGACAACCCGTTATGTAAGCGAGAGACTCTGGTATCAAAATGAGACTAGCGACTGGCTAAACTATAAGACAGTTGTTTATGTCCTCAAACCTTATTGGACTGCTGACCTTAAAATAACGAAATATTTTAACCAAAACTGGAATGGATCTCTCGCAGGAAGCAATCTTTTTAACAAGAGGTTCGATACATATTTGGAACCATTTCGAGACATAAATCTTGGTCAGACAACGATAGAAGGCTATCCCGGAGCCGGAAGATATCTGTCTCTTAACATTGTTTATGAATATTAGAAAGGCTATAGGTTCAAACTTTTTATAGTCCTTTCTTCACAAATAAAAAAAAAGGACACACTTTTGACTAAATCCTTAATGATTCTGGGAACCGGCAGTGATGTGGGCAAGTCCACAGCGGCAGCGGCATTCTGCAGGATATTTGCGAGAAAAGGGCACAAGGTCACCCCTTTCAAGGCCCAGAACATGTCCAACAACTCATATGTCACTATAGAGGGAGGTGAAATCGGGCGTGCCCAGGTAGTCCAGGCAGAGGCCGCGGGCATTCTCCCCTCTGTTCATATGAATCCGGTGCTTTTAAAGCCCTCCTCAGAGATGGGATGTCAGGTCGTACTGCATGGAAACGTCATGGACTCTATAGACGCGAGCACCTATCATAACCTTAAACCCAGGCTCAAAAAGGCGATTATGGAGTCATATGGGAAACTGGCACTGGAATATGACCTTATTGTCATGGAGGGTGCTGGTTCCTGCTGTGAGATGAACCTTAAAAAGACCGACCTGGTTAATTTGCCCTTGGCAAAAAGGGTGAATGCACCATGCGTCCTGGTAGCAGACATAGACAGAGGTGGAGTATTTGCTCAAGTCATAGGTACATACGACCTGATGACCCAAAAAGAACAGGATCTTACAATGGGATTCTTGATCAATAAGTTTCGTGGGGATCCCAGCCTGTTTAAGGAGGGAATTGAGTATATAGAAAAAAAGACCAGAAAGCCGGTGCTTGGTCTCGTACCGTTTTATAATGATATACTTATTGATCCTGAAGACTCGGTTGGGATTCAAGAAGACAGATTGCAATTCAAATATGCTGGGCCAGACACCCTGAATATTGCCATTATAAAGCTGCCGGCCATATCCAATTTTACAGACCTTGAAATCCTTAAGCAGGAAAAGAGGTCGGTTGTCAACTATTTGTCCCGGGCCAGGGACCTTGATAATGAATATGACTGTATTATCATTCCGGGCACTAAAAATGTCGTGGAGGATTGCCTTTGGCTTGGACGTACCGGCTGGAAAAGGGCAATCAGGAATTTCGCAAAAAAGGGCGGAAGGATCATGGGTATTTGTGGGGGTTATCAGCTACTTGGCAGACACATCCTTGATCCGGAAGGCATAGAATCTCACAGAAAAAAGGTGGCGGGGCTGGACCTTCTGCCAGTGGAGACCATCCTTGAAAGGAAAAAAATTGTACGTAAGGTTACTGGCACCTGTCTCTTAAACAGAAAAAAGATCCAGGGATATGAGATCCATATGGGAAGGACCAGAACCCTGGATCAGAAAGGGGCTCCGCTCCTTAAGATTCAGGCCATCAAAGCTAATGGCGGTTGGGAAGAAGGCTGTACAGTGAACAATGGTCAAATATTTGGGAGTTATGTCCATGGAATATTGGATGCTCCAGGGTTCAGAGCAGATTTCCTGAACAATCTGAGAAGAGCCAAGGGATTAAAGGAGAGGGTTCCTGCAAAGGGCAGAAAAGGCCGATATCATGAATATGACAAACTTGCAGATCATTTTGAAAGATATTGTGATATTGACAGGATTATAAGAGAGGTATCGAGCCCCAATAAATGAGCTTCGGTCACATTTATCTAATCGTCAACTTTCTATCGTGAAGGTATTAATAAGACTCATGTTTCAAAAAAAATTTCTAAAAGGCTGCATGCTGGTCACAGGGGGCGCAAAGAGCGGAAAGAGCCGCCTTGCGCTTGATTTCTGCAACAGCCTGGATAAAAATCGTGTCTTTCTGGCCACTGCCCAGGCCTTTGACAGAGAGATGACGGAACGTATCAGACGCCATAAGGAAGAACGCGGTTCCGGATGGTCTGCAATTGAAGAACCTCTTAATGTGGCAGAGGCCATCAGTAGCGTTGACAATAAAAATACTGGTATCCTTTTTGATTGCTTTACTCTGTGGTTGAACAACCTGTATATGGAGAACAAAAAGCAGGATGATTCTTCAAATAAAGCAATCAACAATCTTTTAGAATTGCTCACAAATATCC
>JAFDJA010000070.1 GCA_019307745.1 Deltaproteobacteria bacterium
CTCTTAATGGTGAACAATTTTGCCTTACTAGGAGTCATGGTAAAAAGAATTTTACCATATTAATCCATGGTACTCTGTGAAAGGAAAATAAATGGTCTCGTATGCTTTTTCTTATTTGATTTGACAAAAGGGTGTGTATCCTGCGAGTATTGAAAAAAGTCTTTAAATAGCCTCAGGAGGAGAATATAAGTTATGAAGCCGGAATTTATTGAGGCACGAGATCTGCCTGATGCTTGGTTCCAGTGCGTGTACCGAATCCTCGATACTGGCCACGAATATACCATTGACAGAGGGAGTTTTGAGGGACAGAACCGGCTTGAATTCGATTATGTAACAGTCCAGATCAAGTATCCCGCCTATCTCATGACATCGGGGAAAAAAGAGGGAGAGGATTATACGTATGGCCAGTACCTTGAGCCTCAGATTGAAGAGGTCATACGCATGTATAAAGAGGATGGTCACGGCACAAACCAGGCCTATATGACTGTGGGGGAGCCCAGGGCCATCTATCTTAATGATCCGCCATGCCTCAGGGGTATCGATACAAGAATCAAGGAGAATGTGCTTCACTTTATTGTGTATTTCAGATCCTGGGATCTCTGGAATGGTTTCCCCGCCAACCTCGGGGCGATCCAGCTCTTGAAGGAATATATGGCATCAGCCATTGGAGTAAAAGATGGACAGATTATCGCCTCCAGCAAAGGGCTCCACCTCTATGATTATGTGTGGGAGCTTGCAAGGCTCAGGACCATGAAAGAGAGTGTGGGGGAATAACCTGTTTAACTGCAGGACGACAATTATTATTACAGGACTGTTCATGGGCGATCAACTTGATCGCCCGAGCTTTTTGCGGCTGTACTCGGGGTAGTGGAAAGGCAATATGTCCCAATCTTAAAGGCGGTCATTAATAATGGCCGAGAATATGACGGATGATTCAGAAAAAAAGCAAAAATTCGCCAGCAAAGACAGACCTGAAAGGACTCAGTGCTATTGAAACCGCTGAATGGGTAAAAGAACACAGCATGGATCTCTACAGAGGAAGGCAAATACGCGAGTGGCTGTTTAAAAAAGACATGGCAACCTTTGATGAGATGACCAATCTGTCTCAGCCTGTACGCATGCTTTTAAAGAATAAGGCAAACTTAACACACTTGACCATTGTCAAGGTCGAAACATCAGAGGATACAACCCAAAAATTCCTTTTCAGGCTTAAGGATGGACTTTTTATAGAATCAGTGCTTATCCCGGAAAAGGATCATTTCACCATATGCGTATCATCACAGGCAGGCTGCCCGATGGCGTGCCGCTTCTGTCTTACTGCAAAACAGGGTTTTAAAAGGAACCTTACCCCTGCTGAGATCGTTGACCAGATAATAAAGGTCAGGCAGAGTATGGATAATCCCGCAAAGCTCACCAATATTGTATTTATGGGTATGGGCGAGCCTCTTTTAAACTATCACAATATTGTCAGGGCAATTGAAAACATCATTGGAAATGATGGGATGAATTTCTCCAGGAGAAAAGTCACTGTATCCACCTGTGGGCTGGTCCCCTTTATCCTAAAATTAGGACAGGACACACATGTAAAGCTTGCCGTATCTCTCAATGCCGCGGATGATAAAACTCGCAATTTTCTTATGCCTGTCAATAAAAAATATCCTTTAAAGAGCCTAATCTCCTCGTGCAGAAATTTTCCCCTGCCCAATCGCGAGATGATCACCTTTGAATACATCCTTATCAAAGGCATTAATGACCGGAAGAAGGATGCCATGAACATTGTCAGGCTCTTGTCAGGATTAAAGGCCAAGATTAACCTTATTGCCTTGAACCCAGGGCCGGGGTTAGACATGGCCCCCTCTTCCCAGAAAGAGATACTGGCCTTTCGGGAGATCCTAATAAAAAACCACTACACCGCCATTATTAGAAAAAGCAAAGGGCAAGACATATCTGCCGCATGTGGACAACTGAGCGGAAAGGAGGAATGACTGAACGCCAGGGGCTGTTAAATTTTCACTTGCGTTTAGATTTCAGTATGTTATGTTTCCCTTTCAATTTTTTTAAAAAGGAATTAATGAAATGATTGACCTGAATTTTTCAAAAGAAGATGGTCTCTTGCCGGCGATAGTGCAGGATAACGCAACAGGCAGAGTACTTATGCTGGCCTATATCAACAAAAATTCATGGGAAAAGAGCCTTGAGACAAACGAGGCACATTTTTGGAGCAGATCCCGCCAGGAACTCTGGCACAAGGGAGGGACATCCGGCCATGTGCAGAAGATAAAAGAGATTTATGTGGACTGTGACAGTGATACCGTACTTTTTAAAGTGGAGCAGGTAGGCGGCGCGGCTTGTCACACCGGTTATCAAAGCTGTTTTTATCAGAAAGTAGACAGCAATGGTAAAATAACCGTGGATGACGAAAAGGTCTTTGACCCTAAAGAGGTTTACAGTAAATAGGAAGGGATCTTAAACATTCATATACCGATGCCTGATTAAACATTGAGAAATGATACTCCACTACGCATACCAACATGAAAATGCCCATAAGGCCTTGTTGTGATATTCAGTAGATCTGAGGCAATATAAAGATAAAAATAAAAAAAAGAGGTTGTTAAATAATGAAAATATTAAAACTTGGTATACCCAAAGGTAGCCTGCAGAAATCAACAATCAGCCTGTTTGAAAAATCCGGTTGGAAGATAAGGGTAAATGGCAGGAGTTATTTCCCTTCTATTAATGATAACACAATTGAGTGCTCGATCTGTCGTGCCCAGGAGATGTCCAGGTATGTGGAAAATGGTACCATAGACGCAGGGCTTACAGGAAAAGACTGGATAGCAGAAAATGAGTCTGATGTGGTTGTTGTTGATGATCTTATTTACTCAAAGACCAGCCAGAGTCCCGCAAAATGGGTGCTTGCCGTGCCGGCTGATTCAGAGATAAAGAATCTGGAAGATCTCCGGGGGAAAAAAATATCCACCGAACTGGTCAATTTCACAAAGAAGTATTTTAAAGAACAAAACATTGACATACAGGTGGAATTTTCATGGGGCGCCACAGAAGGGAAAGTGGTCTCAGGATTGGCAGATGCCATTGTAGAAGTTACTGAGACCGGAAGCACAATAAAGGCGCACGGCCTCAAAATAATCCATGAGCTGATGGAGTCCAATACCCAGTTTATTGCCAATAGGGAGTCTTACAAAGATGCATGGAAAAAAGAAAAGATAGGCCAGATCACCCTACTCCTCAAAGGCGCCCTCAGGGCTGAAAATATGGTAGGACTCAAGATGAACGCGCCAGAAAAAAATCTTGAGCAGATTATCTCAATACTGCCCAGCCTGAATGCACCTACTGTATCATCGCTGTATAATTCCAAATGGACATCAGTTGAGACAGTGGTGGATTCCCGGGTAGTTCGTGAACTGATCCCCCTACTTATAAAGGCTGGCGCGGAAGGTATTATAGAATACCAACTTAATAAAGTGATATAATACCTGTATTGTTTACTGCGAACGCTTGATGTCTTGTACCTCAGGTAAGCTCGATACTTGCAACAGTCAGGTAATACTTAATTGATGCTGGATATTCCTCTTTTCATAAAGTATTGAGAACAGGGATCCAGCGTCTATTGTCTACCTGCCAATCCAATACAATCCAATAACTGGAATCCCATGGGTCCTATAGCAAAAAGAGCCCTTAATATCCCTCCTTTTATTGTCATGGATGTCCTTGAAAGGGCTCGTGAGATGGAGAGGGAGGGACGTAAAATTATCCACCTGGAGGTTGGGGAGCCAGACTTTCCAACACCCCAATGCATATCTGAAGCTGCTGTAAAGGCAATTCATGATGGGTATACACACTATACGGAAAGTCTCGGTCTTGTTGAACTCAGAAAAGCCATCTGTAGGTTATATTACGAAAAGTACAATGTAGATATCGGTCCGGACAGGATAATAATTACGTCAGGTACATCTCCTGCCATATTCATGCTGTTTTCTTCCCTCCTGGAGCAGAAGGACGAGATAATCCTCTCCAACCCCCACTATGCCTGCTATCCGAACTTTGCAACATTTATTGGCGCAATACCTGTGTTTGTAAATGTCTATGAGGAAGATGGTTTTCAGTACAGGCCGGAAGATATAAAGGCAAAGATATCAAACCGCACCAGGGCCGTCCTTATTAATTCGCCTTCAAATCCCACCGGCAACCTGCTTTTTCCTGACCGAATGAAAGAGATTGCAGGGCTGGGACCATATGTTATCTCTGATGAGATATATCACGGTCTGGTCTATGAGGACAGAGAGCATTCCATACTCGAGTTCACAGACAAGGCCTTTGTACTTAATGGATTTTCAAAGCTCTATGCCATGACAGGCTGGAGATTGGGCTATGTTATCGCACCGCCTGAATTTATTCGGCCCATGCAGAAGATACAGCAAAACTTCTTTATCTCAGCAGGCAGTGTGTCTCAGTGGGCAGGCCTCGCAGCCCTCACCAAGGCAGGAAAAGATGTCCGGCAGATGAGGAGCACCTATAACAAGAGGCGGCAGTATATGATCCAGAGACTCAGGGATCTGGGTTTTGGGATTACAGTGGAGCCTCAGGGCGCCTTCTATGTGCTGGTTAACGCAAGGCATCTCTGCGCTAGCTCTTATGACCTTGCTTTTGATATCCTGGAAAGGGCAGAGGTAGGGGTTACGCCCGGTATTGATTTCGGGCAGAATGCTGAGGGGTATATCAGATTTTCTTATGCAAATTCCATTGATAATATAAAAGAAGGTCTGGACCGTATTGAAAATTTTCTGAGGAATCTATAGATGGATGTCTCGTTTCTGAAAAGCGCACTTAAGGAAGAACACTATCCACTAACTGACCTGCCGGAAGTGGCCTTTGCCGGAAGATCTAATGTGGGCAAATCTTCCCTGTTAAACGTCCTGGTCAATCGAAAAAAGATTGCAAGGACAAGCTCCACCCCCGGCAGGACCCAGGCCATAAATTTCTTTTTGGTAAACGAAGATATGTGCTTTGTGGATCTGCCCGGATACGGCTTTGCAAGCGTGGCTCCCAGTGTCAGGAAATCATGGGGAAGGATGGTAGAGACTTACCTTAGTATACGTCCAAACCTGAAGGCCGTGGTGGTTATTCTTGATATCAGAAGGGAGTTATGCGTGGGTGATAGAAATCTTCTGGACTGGCTGAACAAGTTTGGCATTGTTACCCTGGTTGTTTTGACAAAGTCAGACAAGCTTTCCAGGAATAAATGCAGGGCCAGGTTCAACACCCTCTGTAAAGAGCTTGAGTCTGTTGCCTTTGATATCCCCACTTTATTTTCCGCCAAGACAAAACAGGGGAAAGAGGAAATCATGGACAAGATAGACCGTGCCATCAGAAGGACCTGAAATCCATAAAAGGGCGCCAGTATCCCGATTAAGATGGTTATTGTCTCGCCTACAGCAGCATTCCCAAGGCGGTAACCCCTATTAATAAACCGAATCTGTTTTATACTCTTCACTTATAGGGAGGGGACAGCCAAAATCGGATCTGAAGTGTAACGGCAAAGATTGAATACAACAGTTTCGCCTTTATCCATATCCCAGACAATGAACATGAAAACATACAAAAAAATAATCAGAACCACCTGCAAGAGCTGCCACGGCGGATGCGGAGTACTTGTTGCAGTGGAAAACAACAAGGTCATGCACATAGAAGGTGACCCAGATTCCCTAACCCGGGGAACTATGTGCGCCAAAGGGATTGCAAGTGTGCAGGATGTAAATAATCCTAATCGTATCCTGTATCCCTTAAAGAGAAAAGGAGAACGAGGCCATGGTGAGTGGGAGAGGATTTCATGGGATGAGGCCCTGGATACCATAGCGGATCGTATGAAAAGCAATATCAGGGCCCATGGTCCCGCATCTATCTCCATATGCCAGGGTACAGGCAGGGGATATAACAGATATACAATGCGGTTTTCTCGCTCTATTGGGACACCCAATACCGGTTTCCCTGCACATTTTTGTTTTGCTCCCAAGATGTCTGTGTTTGGACTAACTGTGGGTGGAAGGCTCTATTGTGACTACCATGGCTGGGGAGGAGAATTTCCGAAGACTCAGGTCTCATGGGGAAAACAGATAGAGATAACTAATGCAGATGGGGAGATGGGTGTTTGGTTTCTGGACTCCCTGGAAAAATGCGAGAACCTCATCCTCATAGATCCTAGGACCACAGGCATATCCCAGAGGTCTAATTTTTGGCTTAAGATCAGGCCGGGCACAGATGCTGCCCTTGCTTTGGGTATGCTCCATGTGATCATAAATGAGGGGCTCTATAACAAAGAGTTTGTAGAAAATTGGACATATGGATTTGATGATCTGAAAAACCGGGTGCAGGAATATGCACCAGACAAAGTATCTCAGATTACCTGGATACCAAAGGATGAGATTATTGAGACTGCCAGGATTATTGCCATACAAGGACCTTGCGTGATCCAGATGGGGCAAAGTCTGGAGGCAGGAAACAACTCTATTCAGACCTTAAGGGCGATCGTCTGCCTAATGGCAATAACTGGAAACATAGAACGGCCAGGAGGCATGGTTCATTGGCTGACCCCTGAGACAGGGCCCATGGATGAATTCGCAAAGGAGCTTGCCCAACCCAATGGATTACCTATTGGTGCAGACAAGTACAAACTACTTGCCAATCCCCACCATTCTCTCATGTGTCATCTTCCTACCCTTTTCAAGCAGCTAAGTCGAAATCAATGCCAGGTGAAGATGCTCCATAGTGAGGGCAGTAATCTCATGGTTACATATGCGAACCCCAGACAGGTAAGGGCCGCAATCCTCAACCTCCAGTTCTTTTCCACGGCAGACCTCTACATGACCCCTACCACAGAACTTGCGGACATATTTCTCCCTGCCGCACATTGGCTGGAGACCGATGATATATATGATATGCACCCAAGATTCATGATAGAAGCGATAAACAGGACAGCGGAGCCTGCAGGAGAGGCCTGGCCTGATAACAGGATTTATAATGAGCTGGGCAGGAGGGTGGCTCCTGAGCACTGGTTTGGCTCGGTAGAAGAGATGCTGGACCATCAGCTGAGAAAAGCGAATATCAAATGGAAGGTATTCAAAGGGATGGGGATACTTGCCCGCACTGGCAAAGATCAACCCTATTATAAATATAAGACCGATACCTGGAAAAAGAACGGAGGCTTTCCTACTAAGACAGGGAAGGTGGAGCTATACTCCACAGGTTTGGAAGAGATGGGCTACGACCCCCTGCCCCATTACAAGGAGCCTAATGAGAGCCCTGTCTCCATGAAGGGAGAAAAAAACCGATACCCCTTGATCCTATCTACAGGAGGAAGACTTGCCCAGTACTTTCACTCCCAATACAGGCAGGTCCCATGGCTGAGGCAGACCCAGGTCTGGCCCTTGGTACAAATCCACCCGGAGACCGCGGCAAAGCTCAACATAACGGATGGAGATTGGGTATGGATAGAAACCCCAAGAGGAAAAATAAAACAAATGGCAAAACTCTTTAAAGGGATGGACCCAAAAGTTGTGGTGGCACAGGCATCCTGGTGGTACCCTGAAAAACCTGGACCTGACCATGGCGTATGGGAGAGTAATGCAAATATGCTTACAAGCAATGAACTTCCTTGCGATCCATGTATTGGTTCTACTACCTTGAGGGCCTTGATGTGCAATATCTCCAGGGTAGAGGAGGATGACTAATTGAATCGCGGTATTGTTTTTGATAAAAAAAGATGTATCGGATGCTATTCATGCGTTGTGGCATGCAAGCAGGAGCAAAATCTGCCTCCATTCCCGAAACAACCTCCTGAATCAGGGCCAGAGGGACCTGAATCCTTATGTATTATTGAAAATGGCCCGAAGGTTGTGATGGACAAGATTGAATATTTTTTTGAAGCAGAAGTATGCATGCACTGTGAAGACGCCTTGTGTATAGACTCATGTGAAGAGGAAGCTATTTACAGGGACGAAGTTAGCGGAGCTGTACTTGTGGATCAGAAAAGGTGCAACGGATGCGCCATATGCCTTGCTGCTTGCCCTTATGATATACCGCAATTTTATAATAACAAAATGGTGAAATGTGACCTGTGTATCCACAGGCTGAGGCAGGGAAAAAAAGCCGCGTGTGAGCAGGCATGTCCGGCCAGGGCGATAAAGACCGAACTCCCTTCCAGGAATTAGATAAAAAATCAGAACTAGATTTTACAACACCACCAAATCTAATGGCCCATTTCAAAACTGCTCCATAATCGCTTCAGCCATAAGTCTGTAACCGTCTACAGTAGGGTGAACCTGATCCGATTGTAAAAGAGAAGAGAAAGGAATTCCCTCTGAAATCCTTTTTTTCCAGTGTTCATGCACAGCCACAATAGATATGTTTGAAGTCTCGGCGATATTCCTGAGCCTGTCATAAAATCCATTGACTATATTTTCATCATATTCGTTTCCCGGCAATATTGAAGTGACAAGGAGTATCTCAGCCCTGGTATCTGTTCTGACTTTATTGATAATTGCCTGAATAGTCTCCTGAAATTTCGACCCAGGACATCCGGAAAATGCATCATTAAGCGCAAACTGTATCAGCACAAGATCCGGTTTGTGTATAATCACATCCCTCTCTGTCCTGTAAAGGCCGTCCAATGCCGTGTCACCTAGAACACCCTTACTAATGATCTGAATATCTGAACCTGGATATTTTGAAAGGATCATTTCCTTGAAAAAATCAATATAACCGGCCTCAACCATCCATCCATATGTCAATGAATCTCCCAGCGCTACTATAATAGACGGATCACCATTTTTCAGTTTCCTTAGTATTTTATCAAGGGACATCAAATAGCCTTATTATCAGAATTTTCAGTGGTATCCGATCTGTTATTTATAGATATTTATCAGCTATTTATTATTATATACAGCTTTTTCCAATGGGATCTGTTAGTGAACTTTTTTTCCAGAAAGGCCCTGTCTAATTATTTCTGCAACTCCCAAAGAGGAAGCCCCGTCACTTGATCAGTTCCACGACGGAATTCAGGACCATCCAGCTCATGAACCAGAATCTCGCACGCGAAAATGATTGTGCCCGGCGCAAGATGCCCCCCATAGGCACAGCCCTGTTCATCAGAGAGTGTGATATGAGCATGGACAATCGGTACTCCGTCCTTAAGAGAGACATTACCGACTAAGTTCGAGATCTCCATATTCTTATCGAGGGTAAGATACTGATATTCTTTTGTATCCTGAGAATAAAATCCCAGGCATGACTTTTTGACCGCTCCCAGCCCCTCTATGCGTCCTAACTTGATTTTATTATCAACACATATGGTGGTGATTTCTTCCAGCAAGTCAGCACCATGAGCCAGCTTTCCCATAAATACACGCCTTGTTCCAAGCTCTTTAACAATCGCCATATAATAACAGCTCCTTTCCCCAATTCACAGAACGAGTAACCCCAGGGGCTCTTTTTACATTTAATTTCTGATCGCCCGAATTATATACTATGCAGCCTCTAAATCTCATCAGCTTTATCCAACCTAATATCATATATCCACCTGCAATTTCAGGGGATTGAGTAAAAGCCGACAATATTCCGGACATTAACAAAAGCACAAGTAAAACGCAAGAATGGAAAACACAGAATAACAGGCCCGGAAATCCCTGAGCCATTCAGCAAGGAGTTACCATCCGGCTGAGACAAAAACGCGGCTTTAATAAACATGCCTGCAGTTAACAAGACAAATTTTTAATGCATAAAACGAAAAATCCTGTTAGAGATAACAACCGCAATATCAACTTATCAAGGTATGAGGAGACATCCATGAAAATAGCGCAATACTACACAAATAATCAAATTTGCCTGGGACTGATACAGGATAACCAGCTTTTTCCGGGGAATTTCCAGGGAGACATGATCGACTTCATCAAGTCCAGCAGGAAGATAAAGAGTTCCGGGAATCCTATTCCAATAGACCTTGTCCGGTTCGCCCCCTGCCTGAGCCACCCTTCAAAGATTATCGGCATCGGGCTTAATTACAAGGATCATATTCAGGAAAGTTCCGGCCAGCTCCCTGAATTTCCGCTGATTTTTGCCAAATTCCCGGAGAGCCTTACCGGCCACAGGACCAGGATCATCTGGAATGGCAGCCTTACAGAAAAAGTGGATTTTGAGGCCGAATTGGCGGTTATTATCGGAAAGGAGCTAAAAGACTGTCCGGAAGATTCAGTTATGGAGGGGATATTCGGTTACACATGTGCCAACGATGTGAGTGCGAGAGACCTCCAGTTCGGAGATGGTCAATGGGTAAGGGGTAAATCCCTGGACACATTCTGTCCTCTGGGGCCATGGATAGTGACAGCTGATGAGATACCCGATCCGCACAATCTGACAATAAAAAGCCTGCTGAACGGCAAGGTCATGCAAGACAGCAACACATCATATATGCTTTTCAAGCTGCCACAACTCATCAGCTTTCTCTCTTCAAACTTTCGTCTTGTTCCCGGTGACGTGATATTGACGGGGACGCCCCATGGAGTTGGCTCATTCCGCGATCCCTCTATATATATGAAGGATGGAGATAAAATTGAGGTTGAGATCGAACTAGTGGGACGCCTCGAAAACTACTGCCAGATCTTAGGGCAGGAGGAAAAGTAAGGCAGCTCTAAAATGGCCATAATAATGGTCCTAGATCTCCCAAACAACCTCCATTGGGTGTTCCGGAGAACAAAAATTCATAACCTTTTCCCGACTTGACACACAGGGCCAATTTACTTATATTGCCATGCTGATATCAACATCCTGCCACACCACTCATATTCTCAACTCAGGTCGCACCTTATAATCCTGCTAAAAGGTGCTATGTTGTGCAGAGAAGAGCATGGCTGCCAGGAAAATTATCCTGACTTATTAAACCATTTTTTAAAAGGATATTGAATATGTCAATTGTCTCCAAGATAAACGATTTTATGTCAAGGGCCTCAAGGCTACTGCACGGCGGAGGTGAGGCCTCTTTAAAAAAACAGCACCTAAAAGGAAAGATGAATGCCCGTGAGAGGCTTGATACACTGCTGGATATAGAATCATTTTTTGAAACTGACCTGTTTGTGGAGCACATTGCCCAGGATTTTGGGATGAAAGGCAAACAGCTTGCGTGTGATGGTGTTATCACCGGCTTTGGTATGATTGACAATAGGTCCGTTGCCATATTTGCCCAGGATTTCACTGTAGCAGGCGGTTCCCTTGGCAAGGCCCACGCCGGTAAGATTATAAAAACCATTGACTCTGCCGGAGATATGGGCATCCCTCTTATCGGAATCAATGACTCAGGAGGTGCCAGGATCCAAGAAGGAGTTGATTCCCTCTGTGGCTACGGAGACATCTTTTTCAGGAACACAAGACTTAGCGGTGTTGTGCCCCAGTTGTCTGTCATCCTTGGACCATGCGCAGGGGGTGCCGCATATTCGCCCGCGTTAACAGATTTTGTGTTTGTAGTAGACAAGATATCCCAGCTGTTTATAACCGGTCCTGAGGTTGTAAAATCAGTCCTCGGCGAAGAAATTGCTGCAGAAAAACTTGGCGGAGCAATGACCCATGCCACAACAACAGGAAATGTCCACTTCTATGCAAAGACAGAAAAAGAGGCTTTCCAGCAGATAAAGAAGCTTCTATCGTTTCTGCCCTCAAACTGCCAGGAAGATCCGCCAATAGATAAAAATCCTAGCAAGCCAGAAAAGGAGATAGAAACAGTCAATGCCATTCCCACTAACCGGAGAAGGGCATATGACGTGAAAAAAATTATCAAAGGAGTCTTGGACAGTTCTGATTTTTTTGAGGTCCAGGAACATTTTGCAAAGAATATTGTTATTGGATTAGGGAGACTCCAGGGTAGGACTGTCGGGATAATTGCGAATCAACCATATGTGCTTGCAGGTGTACTGGATGTAAATGCCTCTGACAAGGCAGCTCGATTTATACGGTTCTGTGATGCTTTTAATGTTCCACTTCTCACATTCGTGGATACACCTGGATATCTTCCAGGAATGGTCCAGGAGCACTCAGGAATTATAAGGCACGGGGCAAAACTGCTCTACGCCTACAGTGAGGCTACTGTCCCTAAACTCACGGTTGTCTTGAGAAAGGCATATGGCGGAGCGTATATCGCAATGTGCAGCAAGCACCTTGGGGCTGATTTTGCTATTGCATGGCCGACAGCCGAGATAGCAGTTATGGGACCTGAGGCCGCTACCAATATCGTCTTCAGAAAAGAGATCCAGGAAAGTAAAGATCCTGAGACAACAAGACAGAAAATGATTCAGGAATATGAAGATAAATTCGCTAATCCCTATGTGGCCGCTGCTAGGGGATATGTGGATTTGATTATAGAGCCCGCCAAGACAAGAGAGACTCTGATCAAGGCCATTAATGTGGTAAAATCCAGAAAGAGGCCCATCAGTTTTAATCGCAGGCACGGCAATATACCGCTATAGACTAATCTTTTAATTCGGATAACGAGGTACTCTCTAATCAATATTATCATAGTGGCTGAACTGCATGCTGAAATTACCCCGGCCCTGAGATACTGATCGAAGGGATGTGGAATAACCAAACATCTTTGAAAGAGGGACAATGGCAGTAATTATCTGGATCATGGCCTGATTGTCTATATATTCGACCCTTCCCTGCCGGCTGTTCAAATCACTTATAACCTCTCCCATAAACTCATCAGGTACAAGTATTTCTGCCTCCATTACCGGTTCAAGGAGTATGGGATCCCCCTTACGGCATGCATTCTGAAAGGCCATGCCTGAGGCGATCTTCAAGGCCATCGTATCGGTCTCAGAATCCTTCATGCTGACATCAAGAAGAGTGATTCCTGTATCAATCACCGGATACCCCAAAAGCACACCGCTGCTTGCGGCCTCTTCAATCCCTTCCCTTATTACATCAACAAAGTCGTCAATAAGTCCTGGATGACTGCACTTATTGAAAAAGGAGTTGCCTTTACTCCTTGAATTCGGTTCAACTCTCATTTTAACACCGGCATAATGCTGCTGCCCTCCCAGCTCGCGGTCAAAGATCTCCTCATGATCAACTGTTTTCGTAACGGTCTCACGATAGACCACCTGGGGTCTGCCCTTATTTATCTCAACAAGGAACTCCCTCTGGAGCCTGCCCATTATCACCTCAAGATGGAGTTCACCCATCCCTGAAATTATAGTCTGCCCCGTCTCTTCATCTACTTTATATCTGAATGTAGGGTCCTCCTCTGAAAGTTTTTCAAGAGTGCTCATGAGTTTATCTTGATCCTGAACCCGTTTTGGCTCGGCAGCCATGGAGATCACAGGCTCATATGCCTGGATAGGCTCAAGAAGTATGGGATCTGATTCTGAACAGATAGTGTCACCCGTGGAAGTTAATTTCAGTCCCATTACCGCTACTATGTCCCCTGCAACTGCATGGTCTATCCTCTCCCGCTTATTGGAATGCATCTTCAATAAGCGAGCCAGTTTCTCTTTTACCCCTTTCCCAACATTATAGACGGGCTCTCCGGCTTTCACCGTACCGGAATATACCCGGATATAGGTCATCTTTCTGCCCTGATCCATCATGACCTTAAAGGCAAGCGCAGAAAAAGGCCCCTTGGGTTCTGCCCTCCGAATATCATTTTCATTAGATCCCGGGATAATACCCTTTATTGGTGGCACATCCAGGGGAGAGGGCAGAATATCCACAATGCCATCCAAAAGTGGCTGAATCCCCTTGTTACGCAGGGCCGTGCCACAAAAGGTTGGGACAAGCAAAAGGCTGATGGTAGCTTTTCTGATTGCCCGTACCAGCTCCCTGGGATCGATCTCCTCCTCTGCCAAATATTTACCCATTATATCGTCATCAGTATCTGCCAGGGTCTCCAGCATAATATCACGATAGGCTAGAGCCTCCTCTTCCATTTCTGAGGGAATTTCGGCGTCTTCATAATTTGCGCCAAGGGACTCATCCTCCCATAGGATGGCCTTCATCCTGACAAGGTCAATAATTCCTTTAAAGCTGTCTTCAGAACCCCATGGCAGCTGCAGAATCAGAGGCTTTGCCCCCAGTCTGTTTTTCATCATATCAATGACTCGAAAAAAATCAGCGCCAATACGGTCCATCTTATTAATAAAGGCCATTTTGGGGACTTTGTACCGGTCTGCCTGATGCCAGACCGTCTCAGACTGGGGTTCCACACCCCCCACAGCGCAAAACACACCCACAGCGCCATCCAAAACCCTGAGAGCGCGCTCAACCTCAATTGTGAAATCCACATGGCCTGGTGTATCTATGATATTGATTGTGTGGCCATGCCATTCACAGGAGGTTACAGCAGAAGTGATTGTGATACCCCTTTCTCTCTCTTCCTGCATCCAGTCCATAGTGGCCTCGCCATCATGGACCTCTCCCATCTTATGGACCTTTCCTGTATAAAAAAGGATCCGCTCCGTAGTAGTTGTCTTCCCCGCGTCAATATGCGCGATGATCCCAATATTTCTTGTTTTTATGAGCTTTTGATCTGCTGCCATTTCTTTGACTATACACCCTAATATATCAGGTTCTTATACCAATCATTTGTGAAAAACAGGCCAAGAATTCAATGGTTTGCCATCTAATGACTTTACCGATGCCTGAGGAATCCATTCCATCTCTGTTGTCTCATCCTTTATGCTAGGCCATACAGCTCCTCCTTTGGAAAATCTCATGATATTCCATAGATTTTCAATCAAAGGGTGTAAGCCTTCTGCCATACTTCTCATTACTTACAATTTTTTTCGAATTCCACTTGAATCCCAGTCGAAGATCAAGCTTTAGCATGATATTCTTATATTGCAATTATGCCTGTGAATCATGGGTCCGGAACAGCTAAGGCAATGGAAACGCCCATATTATTGACATGAAGCGTCAATCTAAGTTAATCTTTGAACCCTGTCAAGGGATACTTGGAAATCAGGATTGGAGGTAACTTTGCCCGGCACTACAGGTAATATACTGTTACATATGTTCAACCTCATGAAAGACCGGTTCGGTCCCCAGGCATGGTGGCCGGGCGACTCGCCCATGGAAGTCATGACAGGAGCGATTCTTACCCAAAACACAAACTGGAAAAACGTCGAAAAGGCCATAGAAAACCTAAAAGCCTCAGGCCTCCTTTCTCTGGATGCCCTTCAAAAAATTTCACATGTGGATCTTGCCGAACAGATACGGCCAGCAGGATATTATAATATCAAGGCTCGACGGCTGAAAAATCTAATTGAATTTATCAACATCAAATATGAAAGTGATTTGGATCTTTTTCTGCAGGAGGAGACAAATACTATGCGAGAGGGACTCCTTTCAGTAAAAGGAGTGGGGCCTGAGACTGCCGACAGTATAGTGCTTTATGCCGCTGAAAGACCAATATTTGTTATTGACGCATATACACATCGCATACTGTCTAGACATGATATGACTGATGAAACTGTTCACTATTATGAAATCCAGGAGCTCTTTATGGAAAATCTTCCGGCGGACACAAGCCTTTTTAATGAATTTCATGCTCAAATTGTACAGACCGGTAAAAATTTCTGTAAAAAAAGGCCTCTATGCCAGGAATGTCCGCTGCTAGAGTGGAACAGAATTTGAAATACGACACTTGTGCTGAAGGGCCTGGTGGGATAAAATATATTCTTAAATTTAATGTTATGTTTTT
>JAFDJA010000323.1 GCA_019307745.1 Deltaproteobacteria bacterium
AGGGTAACCGAAATTATTGACGTTGCAGGTGATGGTCCACAGGATGTTAATTCAGGCCATGGAACCCATGTGGCCGGTTCAGTTCTGGGAAACGGTATCCTTTCAGGAAGCACACCATCATCAAACACTTTCCCAGGCACCTGTTTTGCGGGAATTGCACCAAAAGCTAGTCTTGTTTTTCAGGCTGTTGAAAATAATTCAACACAGGGCCTGTCTTTACCATCGGACCTAAATACACTTTTCAGTCAGTCTGACAGCGCAGGCGCGGACCTGCATACAAACAGCTGGGGCGCAAGTGCTGGTGGAATGTATTCATCATATTCACAAGATGTGGACGAATATATCTGGGACCATAAAGACTTTATGATTCTCTTTTCAGCAGGCAATGAGGGAATTGATATGGACGGAGACGGAGTGATTGATCTAAATAGTCTCGGTGCTCCAGCAACAGCAAAAAACTGCCTTACTGTTGGCGCATCTGAAGGGAACAGACCTAGCGGATCCGGATACGATAGTAATTGGGGAACACTCTGGCCTAACGATTTTTCAGCAACTCCTATATCTACGGATCATGTTTCAAATAATTCTATTGGAATGGCGGCTTTCAGTTCCAGAGGGCCTGTTATAGATGGAAGATATAAACCTGATTTAGTGGCACCCGGTACAAATATTTTATCTGCAAGGTCATCGATGGCTTCCGGAACAGGATGGGGAGCTTATAATTCCAATTATTTGTGGATGGGCGGCACAAGCATGTCCACCCCGCTTACGGCAGGCGCATCAGCCCTTATGAGAGAGTATTTAATAAAAGTACAAGGCTATACAACCCCTTCTGCAGCCCTGATAAAAGCCGCCCTTTTAAACAGTGCAGAAGACATCTCTCCCGGACAATACGGAACCGGGATTGACCAGGAAATTCCGGATGCTCCGGTGCCTAATAATGTTGAAGGATGGGGAAGGCTTAATATTGAAAACGGTGTCTATCCATCGTCTCCTTTTAATATCCTTTATTATGACGAATCAACCGGTTTAAATACAAGCGGGTATAATGATTATACAGTTGACATTTCAGCTGCCGGGTCTCCGCTTAAAATCAATCTGGTTTGGACAGATTACCCGGGCTCGACTGCTGCCCAGGGAGGACTGGTAAACGACCTGGATTTACAGGTAACAGATCCTTCTATGTCTGTGCATTACCCTGACAATTCCTCTCAAAAATCAACGGCCAGCCAGCTTTCCTACGACAATGATAATTTTTTATATTGGTACAATAGTAACAGGCAGGCAATTAAATTTACGCCTTCATCATACCCAGCCTATGTGGAATCAACTACTTTTTACTTTTATAACCAGCTTTCCACTGCCGCGACCGTGAATGTAGTCGTCTATAATGATAATGGCGGACTTCCGGGGACACCACTTTTCACAAAAACGTTGACATATGTTCCGACAGGATGGGCCACAATAGGCATATCAGGGGTTACAATAGCCTCAGGAGATTTTTATATCGCCGTAGAAACAACAACTACTTCTCAAGGCCTTTTGATAGATGATACAAACCCCACAGGGAGAAGCTACTATCATACGGGATCGGCATGGGCCACATCTTCATTTACTTCATACATTAGAGCCAACGTCAGGGGAATAGATCATTCAACCTCCTTTGACAGGGTCAATAATGTTTTAGGATTAAGCCTGAGTAGCGCTGCTGCCGGAACATATACAATAAGAGTGAGCGGGTATAACGTCCCTCAGGGCCCGCAACCTTACGCTTTAGTAGTCAGCGGCCAGGCTCCCGACACTGATCCTCCGTCGATAGTGGAATATCCCAGTATTAATTTTGATAATAATACGATAGATATTGCTTATGACGAACCCATTTTGCTACTTCCAGTCCGACGGATGATGATATAATAAGTCTTGGTGGAAGTACGTATCGTTTATCCATGGCGCCGATTCCAGAATATGAGATTTATACATTAACCGTAACTGCCATTATCACCGACCTTGCAGGCAACCCTGTTAACCCTCTTTCTATACGGATCAATGATAATGAGGGGGATAACATGGCTGATGACTGGGAGACTGATAATGGCTTAAACGTATCAATTAATGACAGTGGAGATGATTTAGACAGCGACGGCTACACAAACTACCAGGAATATCTGAGCCGTACCGATCCCGGTAGCGCTAATTCAATGCCTGTTGCAATAACGGACTCTACTCCCCAGAACAATGCCGGAATAGCCCCCAACACCACACGCGTACCTAATAATTCTTCATTTGCGGTTATGATCCGTTCTGCTCAAGGAATAAACCTAACTAATGCGGCAAGTATTAACTTTAATATTAATGATGGTGTTAATCCACTATATGCAAGAAATCTTGGCTCCGCTTTTGTCAGGACGATTAAACTTACAACCGATCTGGACACCCAGGTCACATCCCTCTGGACCGTTTACGACAGATCCTTGGATGTTGGCAATTACAATTATAATGCAGATGTCAATATTACAGTCGACGCCACTGATATAAACGCTATCTCTATGATCACGGCCAGCTACGATTTTAATATTGAATCTCTTGCTGAACACAACAATGCCCAAGCAAACCTGCCGGATACTAGTGCTACTTCTGACCCGGCTGATTTAGATCGTGATACAGGCACACAGGTGGACAGCGGAGATCTTGAAGGCGCAACGATCCTTTATGATACCAGCGAGCCGATAGAACCATATTTCGGACCTTTAGATGAGGTCCCGGCGATCAATTTATCAGGCACAAATTCTGTGGCTGTACCCATGAACCTCCAGCCCCCCACGGTGTTCGATACTCCTGTCAGACTGTTTATCCCCTGCCCTGGTTATAATGATGTAAGCAGCCTCACTGTTTACTACTACAACGGTGAAGACTGGGTGAGAGCCTGCAATGCCAATGGCGATGTTCTACCCGGAGGTGAAGGCTGGATGGTCCCAGGATCCCGTGTAGATCATAATAATGGAAG
>JAFDJA010000071.1 GCA_019307745.1 Deltaproteobacteria bacterium
ATCAATTTTAAATTGTTTAGAATAGGTCTTTCTTTTTGTCATCAGATCACCTCCAAAAGATGGTTTCTTATAACATGCTTTTCAAGGTGTCCACAATCACTATACCAGTTCAACAGCCATTGATTGCCGTTCACAGGATCTCCTGCTGGAGATAAGGGGTTTATCCCTCCATAGGAAAAGGTGCTTAATATTAAGGAAAAGATTAATAATAAAATATAATGACAGGTTTTTTTCATGGCGATTCCCCAAAATATTTTAATTTTTCTCCTGTTTTACAAGGGCTAATAAATTTTTCTTGACAGGGAATTATAGGATTGTCCACCTTCCTCACATGTCTGTTAGAAAACAAACATAATTCCTATTTCCGGCGCAAAATCCGGAGCCTTCTCACTTAATCCAAATCCGCTATTGAACTTCCAGAAGGCATTAGAGTTAATGTGCAATTGGGCTTCTAAAATCATTGACAATTCATCATCTTCCCCCTCCAAAGTTGTAACCCATCGCCATGAATCATTGAGTCTCTTAAGATACTCGGCAGCATATTCACCGAATTTGATTTCATCTTCGGCGGCTTCATAACCAAAAGAAATTCTCGGTGTCAGCGTGCCCCATGTAAACCCTTTCACTACACCAATGCCTACCGAATACTCCCAATCCTGGACTCCGATCAGCACTTTGTCTTTCTGAAAGGGAAAGGCAACTTCAAAGTTGCAATAAAGCTCGGGGCGGCCCTCCTTTTCTTTCAACAAACGCCATCGGACCTGTGCTTCAATATCTCCCAGTCCAGATTCTTTTATCTGGTTTGGTATTCCAGAGGTCGTATCATTGTCAGCTTTTTCTAAAGTCTTCTCTGTGTAAAACGCACCTTCAAGTTCAATCGCCAGATTCTCCGTGAAACCGTAAGCCAAGAACAGCAGGTATTCGTGCTCGACTAAACTCCCCATGTAGTCTTTTTTCCCCGTAAACCCCAGTTCGCTCCCGTGGTATTCCTCATTGGACACCTTAACATATTCGTAAAACGGATAGACGAGGAGTTGTCCCTTTTGAATGTAAGTTCCAAACAGCGATGTAGTAACACCCTTCCCACGGTCTTGGAGATAATATGGCAATTCCTCCGCGGAACTGACAACTGGTTGACTCAGCAAAACTATAAACACTGCAAAAAATAATGTCATACACTTGCGAATCTGCATCATCATTCGTCTCCTTTTTTGTTTAAGGTTCATGTGAAAAAACATTCTTCCTTAAATGTTTTTAGTTTCTGACGCCTATTATAAATTAAAAAGGTTACCATATGATTATGCCAACATTATGATTTAATAAGGTTGGGAATATAATATTATCTTGCCTTTCTATCCTGTACTTTGGGTGTTTCTTTCTAATAAAAAACTTGATTTAAAGAATGAAATTCATTCTTTTATCCTTGTTTCCTATCAGGGCGGCTCTTTTTGAATTGTTTGCCTTTGACTTGCATCCTTGCCGATAAAGAAATTACTGGAAGATAATTTATAATTTTCTGGGGGGATTCAATTGTGGTCCTGCCAACATTTAACACATATCTTCGAATGAAGTGAAAAATTTCTGGAGCCGCATAAATAAGCCAGTCCATTTTCAAAATATTGTTGGGTGGTGACTCCTGTCGCAATGAACTACCTATACAAATCCGTATCGCTTGCGTAGGGCTATGGACAGCTCGCATAATAAGTCCAGTACTCGCTCAGCTAATGGTACTGTAAGCACACCTCCGGCACCGCAGCTTGGAGTGATAAGAGCTCGACGTAATAGTTTGTCTTGGTCAAATCCCTTGCTTGCTAAGAGGTGTACACCTTCCTCGAAACGAGCTATTAGTGTGGGAATTGTCTCAGTTGCTGCGGCTTCTCTGTCAAGCGTCGGAACAATACCCCAGCCCAGACAACCGCCTCGATCGAAGAATTTATTGAGTTCGGCAGGGTAAAGGGTGATTCCTTGCGTATGGTCGTAGGCATCGAAGTCGAGGATATCAAGGTCAGTCTCCATCAGCAATGACCAGTCAGTATTCTCCTCGCAATGGATACCGGCAAGGCCTCCGTGACTATGGATAGCCGCTACTACCTCATTTATGTCTTTTATGACATCTTCTCGACTTATCGTAATAAAGGTCTGTTTTCCAAATCCAAGCAATGACGGTTCATCGAGAAAAATCATTACCGGAAGATCGAATTCTCTTAAACGGGCAATCTGCCAACGTGCTTTTAAAACTATCGTTTTAACGATCACATCACGGAGCTGATCGTCGTAGTAGGAACAGCGGCCATTTTGGTCCAACAGGTTAGTGCCGAGGGTGAATGGTCCAGTAACCTGTCCCTTAAGCATAATCGTTCTGCCCAGTGCAATCTGTTTTGGTAGTATAGCCATGAATTCAGAAAAACCAGCTGCGTATTTGTGTGAAAGGCGAAAATTTTCAAGCGCATCAGAATTTTCATCCTCCATTACTGCCAAATAACGCTCGTAAAAAGAAGTCAATTGCTCAGGAAAGTGATTGACAGAAGTAGAGAAATAAGTGCGATCCCCATTTTCAATAAGTGCCGGCATTCCTTCAGTAAACTGAATCATCATATTCTCATACTGATTACGTTTAGGAAACTGCACCCAAGATGCAATCTCCGGCGTGTTCTTAAACATCAGAGCAGTGCCATGCGTCACATCCGTATGCGGCAAACTTCCAATCGTGGTAGCTAGACAACATGGCTCAAAAACCGGCTTTTCTATTTTTTTATAGTGTGTTTTCACCATTATTTTCTGAAAGTCGGCAACTGATTTCATGCCGCACAACAATTATTGTTGGGAATTAATTTCTGTATATTGGGAAAATCGGGAATTACGAAAAGTCTGGCTTGAGGTTACTTGATCAAAGTGGCAAATTTGATGATATTATAGATTACGTTTACTGATCAAATTATGAATTTTTTTGGAGGTTTCCAGATTTTCAAGAGTCAAAACACTACTACCTCTCCTTAGCCCAGGAAGATCCCATGAACATGCCTTTTTACTTGCAGAGAGTAAGTCAGATCTATAAATCGCAAGGTAATGATCATGAGGCCCGTAGGTTTAAAACGATTGCCGAACAGGCACAGAACGGTCAGCTGAATTAGATTAGCCATCCTGGATGAATATGCTACGCATTCAAAAGGGCATCGAGTGACTTTTCATTATATGATTCAAGTGTCAATTATACTAGGAGAAGAAAGTCCATTAGGCTAAATCAATGACATGCATTGTTTTTTGCTTTTATTTGTATTTAACATAAAGTTCCGGGATAATCCTCGCAAGATTAATCATCTCTCGTGCGCCGTGATCAAACATTGTTGCTGCTTTCTCAGGAGTGATTGGGGTACCTTTATCAAGAAAAAGGACAGGCTTGCTATTGACGAAGTTCATACCAAGATAGAAACGGGATCGGTATTCTATGCCTCCATCGATCTCCCTGACCGTATGGATGATTGCGCTATGCATAGGTCTTTGTACTTCAGTATTATCGATTGGAAGTTGAAGCCCATTTTTACCATTGAAAGCAAAGCCTTTAGTCTTTGCAAATCTTTCTTCTATACCTAGACTTTCAGGTGTGATCCGGGAGAGACCTACATAATATATAACAGTATCGCCTATTGCTTCAAGAGACCATCCTCGACCAACCTGCATATGGCTGCCTGGATACCAGATCTTGTATCTCAGGTCTTCCTTGGTGAACCAGGTAGGCCACCATTCTGTCATTTCCAGTGTGCCGCCGGTCATAACCGTCCTTACTGCAGCATAACCAACTCCATTCTGAAAAACACCCCAGCCATTCTCTCCTGGAAGATATCCCTCATTCAACAGATCCTGAATATTTTCAGGAGCGAGCATTTCATCAGGAGACAATGCCTTTGAATAACCTTTCATGGTTTCGTCTGAAGGCTCTGGAAGGTCATGGTTATAGTAATGTGCATATGGTAGAGATTTTTCTAATTCATTTAACTCCGGAAGTTCATATCTGTTCATTATTCTTCCCCTCATTAAAATATAAATTGATAGTGGTATTCATAGAAATATTCAAAAAACGTGGAAACAATTAGTAAAAAAAATTATATGATTGATACAGATTATATAAAAATAGTAACCTATGTCAATGATCATGAAAAAATATAGGAATATTCAGTGAGAGAAAGAATTGCGAGCAAGGTTTTATCAGATGAGCGTATATCAGGGAGCAGTGGATTTATAAACGGCGTCCTATTTTATACAAGTTGGACCTTGGGCGTTTAAAAGGAAGTAAATGAGAAAAATTAGAAGAAAAGATCGAGTAATAGAGTCTTCGGATGCGATTGCTATTCTATCGAATTGTGAATATGCGGTTTTGTCATGTTCCCGGTTGTACGCATGTCATGTTATTTGATTATTGAGGACGTTCATCTATTGACATCAAACAGCATTCCTTAAATGAGTGCCTTTTCATATATCTCTCGCAGAGCCACAGGGGACGCAGAGAAAAATCTTTTTATTCACAAATGGTACACAACAGGTACATTCAGGTACAGATACCCCCCCCCCTTAAACCCTTTTGTACCGGTCAAAAGTGGATTTGACTTTTTTTTATATCTCTCGCAGCCACAGAGGACACATAGAAAGATCTTTTATCAGATGCTTAAGTGCCATAGTGTTTAATTTGATAATAACTGTTTTGGGTATTGATTACAAACACTAATCATAACCTATAAGAAGGAGCCTGGGATTATGATTAATAGCAGAATTCAACTCCCCATCATGTATTCTTGGCTGCTACTTTGTAAGAGATTTGTCGTGACATTTTGAACATCTGGTGGGACCGGTCTTCTCTTCCCGGCTTGCCATATCTTTATGACATGATTGGCAGACGGTCATTGCCTGCTTTTTTTCTAAGCTACCTTGTGCAATAAGCGCCTGGATACTGCCTGACTTCTGGGGAAACAGGGTGTGGCAGGTCTTGCAATCGGAGATGGCATCCTGATGTCTGCTGTGGGGAAATGCGATATTGCCCCTGCTTCCGGACTCCAGGATAATCTCTGCTGCCCCTCTGTTCTCTTTCGGATAGACATCCCCTGTGATTACAATAAAAAAAAGAACTGCGATAATAAAGGTGCAACTTTTCATTTTACTCTTCCTTATATGTAAGAAAAGGTTTAATCCTCTTGGGAGAACAGGATGTTAATATTAAAGTATAAATAGATCAAGGCAAATTAGAATGGGATATAAAGAGGTCAACGGATTTTATAAAATCGGGGAATTATTAGGTTGCCAGTGTGATACACGATTTTATATAGTGAAGAATCTGCTTGAGGGAGAGTCCATGCAAGCCTGCCAATGATGTTTTTTAAATGCTTGAGGGATATAAAATGAAAAAAATTACAATATTGCTCGGATTATTCCTGTTAGCTGGTTGCGCAATCAATATATCGAAGAATATTGAAGATGTAATATTTTTTGACACAAATGCATCATTTTATTTGTCTGAAATAGGCCACGGGGATTTTGTTATCGTTCCTACAAACGATATCAGGATCAGTGCTTATGCAAGGTCATTTAAAAAAGAATATGAAGACAGTGATTCATTTGGTCTGAAAATTTCAGAAATGATTTCAGAAGGATTTAAAATTTTAACTGGGAGTAGTCCACGTGTTACAAGCCGGGTGGGATATCCAGTAATAACTGAAGGGGAAATAAGGGGGGAATTGGCCGCTAGAGATGAAGAATTTTCTGTAATAATTAAACAAGTCCGGATCGGAGAAGATACAGTTTCACAATCGAGTCAAAACGGTCACACAGGCATGGGCACAAGCTCATTCAGCAGCCATTGCATGGTGGGTGCTGAAGTTGAGATCTGGAACAACATAACATTGGAGAAGGTCTTTGCTTTTATTGCCTATGGAAGGACTGAGGCAACTTTTGCTTTTTTTTTCAGGGCTAGCCTTAGAAATGCCGTGGAAGAATCATGTCACAATGTTGCAGAAGTGCTAGCTGGAAAATACAAATCTAACCACCAATAAATGAGGGAGTCTGCCTTTTCCCCTCAGTGCTATATTAAGACCTGAATCTCTCTTTTTAATATGACGGGATTGCCGGTGTTAACTCTGGCTCAGCAATTATGCGCATAATTCAGTTTAGCACACCCTATATCCTGCGTCTCGGATTGTATTGTATGCTTGACACACTGCCTTTTTTTTCCTATTCTCCCAAGCTTATAAACTGCCAAAATAACTATATTTATACGGAAATAACATATGCCTTCTGAAAGAATTATTGTAATAAACACTCATAAGTTTTTGTTTGAGCAGAATGAGTCGATCCTCCAGATAGCCCAGCGGAATGGTATTAATATACCGACCCTCTGCAGCATGAAGGGCGCATCACCAACAGGTGTTTGCGGTCTCTGTGCAGTTGAGGTGGAAGGCTCTATTGATCTGGTGACTGCGTGCAACACAGCAGCCAAGCCCAATATGATAGTGCGGACTGAATCACCCAGAGTGGTTGCAGAGCGTTGTCAGAAGCTGGAACAGCTGATTACCTCGGGTAATCATAATTGCCTCGTGCAGGACCTTGGTATGGAATCCTGGACCGATTTCCAGCTAAAGGTCATGGAGCCTGAAGAACATAAAAAGATATGTGCTTCCTATGGTGATTGCCGGCTGCAGGACCTGGCCATTAAGTACCAGGTGAGGGGAAATAGCCTGCCATCCGTGGATGCACCCTATCCCATTGAGAACGTCAATCCCTTTATAGTCCGCGATCTTACTCGTTGTATTCTCTGTGGTCGATGTGTACAGGCCTGCAGGGATATCCAGGTAAATAACATCATCACTATTGATGAAAGAGAGACGGTATCAAAGGTGGTGACAGAGGGGGATCGAACTCTAAAGGATTCAGACTGTGTGTTCTGTGGAGAGTGTCTGCAGGCATGTCCTGTGGAAGCCCTTGTCACCAAGGATGATCTTGATGCGGGCGGACTGGATAATGATATCCGGAAGGTCCGTACAACATGCTCCTATTGCGGTGTGGGGTGCCAGATTTATCTTCATGTAAAAGACAATGATATTGTCAAGGTTACTGGAGTGGAAGACGTTAAGCCGAATTTTGGAAGCCTGTGCGTAAAGGGCAGGTTTGGTTATAATTTTGTCAATGATTCGGAGAGGCTTACTACCCCCTTAATTAAGGAGAATAATGCATTCAGAGAGGCCTCATGGGATGAGGCCCTGGATCTTGTTGCGAATAAATTAAAAGGGATTAAGGACAAACATGGTCCTGATTCAATTGGCCTGCTGTGCAGCGCGCGAATTACAAATGAGGAAAACTATCTGGCTCAAAAATTCTTACGGGCAGTGATCGGAACGAACAACGTGGATCACTGCGCACGGCTCTGACACAGTTCAACAGTGGCCGGTCTGGCCGCAGCTTTTGGAAGTGGCGCAATGACAAACCCGATAGCGGATATTGAGGAGGCGAAAGTGATTCTGATCACCGGCTCCAATACAACCGAGAATCATCCGGTGTTGTCCTCTTTTGTAAAACGGGCTGTGACAAAGAAGAGGGCAAAGCTGATTGTTGTTGACCCTCGAAAGATTCCGATAACAGAGTTTGCTACAGTCTGGCTGAGGCAGAATGTGGGATCAGATGTGGCATGGATAAATGGCATGATGCATGTTATCATAAAGGAGAACCTGTACGCCAAAGAGTATGTGGAAAAAAGGACCGAAGGATTTGAGGCACTGAAAAAGGTTGTAAAGAAATATACCCCTGAATATGTGGAGGAGATCTCAGGTATTCCCGGGGATGACCTTGTGGAGGCTGCAAGGCTCTATGCAAAGGGATCAGCAGGGTCGATCCTCTATGCAATGGGCATTACTCAACACATATCCGGGACCGATAACGTGAAATCCCTTGCCAATCTTGCCATGCTTTGCGGCAACATGGGTATTGAGGGTGGTGGTGTAAATCCCCTCCGAGGGCAGAATAATGTTCAGGGTGCCTGTGATATGGGCGTACTGCCTAATGTGTTTTCCGGTTATCAGCCAGTCTCTGATCCTGGAGTGAGCGAACGAATGTCACAGGCATGGAGTGTTCCCAGCCTGTCAACGGAGCCTGGACTTACCGCGACCATAATGATGGAGAAGGCCTACAAGGGTGTGCTTAAGTTCCTCTATATTATAGGTGAAAATCCCATGGTATCGGATCCAAACCTGAACCATGCCAAAAAGAGTATGGAGAACCTGGACTTTATGGTGGTACAGGATATATTCCTAACAGAGACGGCCAAGATGGCAGATGTAGTGCTCCCAGCCGCATCGTTTGCGGAAAAGGAAGGGACCTTTGTTAATACGGAAAGAAAGGTTCAGCGTGTAAGAAAGGCGATTGAACCACCGGGAGAGGCAAGGGCGGACTGGAATATTATCTGTGATCTGTCCGACCGAATGGGATATTCTATGAACTATGAGATAGCCCGTACCGTAATGAAAGAGATAGCCGATGTTACCCCTTCATATGCAGGTATCCGCTATGACCGTATTGAGGATGACGGGCTTCACTGGCCCTGCCCTGACACTGACCATCATGGCACACTCAGGCTTCACGTAGGTAAGTTTTCCTGTGGTAAGGGCAAATTTCATGCGATAGATTATATCCCCCCTGCTGAGACAATAGATGACGAATATCCCCTGTACCTGACCACAGGACGTGTTATTTACCAATATCATACTGGAACCATGACAATGAAGACAACAGGCCTGAATGAACTTGCACCTGAATGTTTTGTGGAAATTTCCGGTCAGGATGCTGAGACATATGGTGTGACTGATGGCAGTATACTGAAGATATCTTCAAGGCGTGGAGAAATTGAGGTCAAGGCAAAAATATCTGAAAAAGCGATAAACGGAACGGTCTTTCTACCCTTTCACTACGCAAACGCAGCAGCCAATATCCTTACCAACTCGGCCCTGGATCCTGTGGCAAAGATCCCGGAATACAAGGTCTGTGCTGTAAGGCTTTTCAGGGCTGCTTGATTTCCGCTAAAATACGGTGGAATATTTATTTTAATGTTCTTTTAGTTTCGCCTGAGGCGAAACCGATTATTGAAAATAATAAAAGGAAAAATACAATGCTAGAATTTGCAAGAATGACCCGTTTGCCGCCCTATGTTTTTGCAACGGTTGACAAGCTCAAGATGGACTTGAGGCACAAGGGTGAAGATATCATTGACCTGGGTATGGGAAATCCTGATATCCCCACTCCCAAGCACATCGTGGATAAGCTGGTGGAGGCCGCCCAAAAGGCAAGGAACCATAGATACTCCGCTTCAGCAGGCATCCCCAAACTAAGACTTGCCATTGCCGATTGGTACAAGAGACGGTTTGACGTGGATATAAATCCTGATGAGGAGGCGATTGCCACTATCGGGGCAAAGGAGGGGATTTCCCACCTGATTCTAGCAACTGTCAGCCCGGGGGATGTGGTTTTTGCGCCGAACCCCACCTATCCAATTCATCAATATTCAGTGATAATAGCTGGTGGTGACCTGAGGTCCATTCCTATTGGACCTGGCAGGGATTTTTTTGACGACCTTCTTGCGGCCACAAAGCAGACATGGCCAAAGCCCAAGATATTGATCATTTCCTATCCCCATAATCCTACCACTGAAGTTGTAGATATGGAATTCTTTGAGAAGATCGTGGAGTTCTGCAAAGAGCATGAAATGATTGTCATTCATGATATGGCATATGCAGACCTGGTGTTTGACGGGTACAAGCCCCCCAGCTTTCTCCAGGTACCGGGCGCAAAGGAGATTGGTGTGGAATTCTTCAGCATGTCCAAGAGTTATTCCATGCCGGGATGGAGAGTTGGCTTCTGTGTCGGCAATCCGGAGATCATTGCCGCACTTAAGAGGATAAAGAGCTATCTGGATTACGGCATGTTTCAACCCATTCAGATCGCTGCCATCGTTGCCCTTAACGGACCTGATGACTGTGTCCATGAGATCGTCGATATCTACAGGCAGAGGCGGGATGTGCTTGTTGACGGTTTGAACAGGATAGGCTGGCCCATTGAAAAGCCTAAAGGCACGATGTTTGTCTGGGCGAAGATCCCTGAACAGTATAAAGGTCTGGGTTCTGTGGAGTTTTCCAAAAAGCTCATCTTGGAGGCAAAGGTGGCTGTGTCGCCCGGTATAGGTTTTGGTCAGTACGGGGATAACTATGTCAGGTTTGCCCTTGTGGAGAATCACCATCGTACAAATCAGGCGTTAAGGGGAATCAGACAGGTGCTTTAGGGACAGGGAACAGTGTACAAGATTCTTTTTTATAGGCCTTTTGTTTTCTGAAGAGAGGATTATATGGAACAGGTAAATGTGGGTATCATTGGATTTGGGACTGTAGGTGCAGGCACAGTAGATAACCTGCTCACCAATAAAGAGATAATTGCAAACAGGGTTGGTTGTAATATTGTCGTAAAGAAGATTGCCGACCTTGATTTAGAGACTGACAGGGGGGTGTCTGTTCCCCGGGAAATGTTTACCACAGATGCATCTGAGTTGATCAAAGATTCGGAGATCGATATTGTTGTGGAGCTGATGGGCGGTCTTGGAAAGGCAAAGGAATTTATCATTGCTGCCCTGAAAAATGGAAAGCATGTGGTTACAGCTAATAAGGCCCTCCTTGCGGAACACGGAAAAGAGATATATGAGACTGCAGAAAAAAACAATGTCAGTATATGCTTTGAGGCAAGTGTTGGCGGCGGGATACCGGTTATCCGCTCCCTCAGGGAGGGGCTGTCGTCAAACCGTATTAGGACAATAATGGGTATCTTGAATGGGACATCAAATTATATTCTGACTAAGATGACCCAGGAGGGGATTTCTTATAATCAGGCGGTTAAGGAGGCGATCGATCTGGGTTATGCGGAAGACCCTCCTGATCTTGATATGGATGGTACTGACGCGGCACATAAACTGGCCATACTCATCTCTCTATCTTTTGGTACCCCCATCTCTTTTGATAGTATATATCGGGAGGGGATTAACTGCCTGACCCCTGATGATATCACCTTTGCAAAGGAATTAGGATATTGTCTAAAACTCCTTGCTGTTGCAAAAAATAAGGGAGACGGCAGGCTTGAGGCCAGGGTTCATCCTGCCATGGTGTCCCAGGACCATATCATGGCAAATGTCCATGACGCCTTTAACGCGATCTTTATTGAGGGAGATTTTGCGGGTCCTACCCTTTACTATGGTTATGGCGCCGGAAGGAATCCCACAGGAAGCGCTGTTGTGTCTGATATAATATCCATTGCACGGCATATGGTCCACGATAGAAATGCACCGCTGGTTCCCCCGCTGGCACATACAGACTCTGATAAGGATATTATCTCCATTCAGCCTATTGATGAGTTGAAAATCCCGTACTATTTCAGGTTTTCAGCTGTTGATAAGCCAGGGGTTCTGTCCAAAATAGCAGGTGTGCTGGGAGATAACAATATAAGTGTGTCATCGGTCATCCAGAAGGGCAGAGAGGTGAACGGACCTGTACCCATTGTCATGCTGACCCATGAGGCACTTGAAAGTGATGTGAAGAATGCCATGATCCTTTTGAACAGGTTGGATGTCCTGATAGATAAGACAATGGTTATTCGTGTTGTGGAAGAGGCATGAGTGAGTTATAAGAGTAAAACCGGTTCCGGGTGCCGGAAGGCTTTGTTAGTCTGGATTTTGGATCCGATGAGAACTTGAAACAGTATGAGCAGGATAAGCCTTTATTATAATAGATGAAAAATAATACAAAATATATCATCCTTGTGGGAGATGGGATGGCAGATTACCCTATTGATGAACTCGGTGGAAAGACTCCCCTTGAGCAGGCATACATTCCCAACATGGATCGTATTGCCTCCTGCAGGATAGGCTGTGTGAGGACTATCCCCGGGAGTATGGAGCCGGGAAGCGATGTGGCAAACCTATCCCTCATGGGATATGATCCTGAAAAATACCATACAGGACGATCTCCTTTTGAGGCAGCCAGCATGGGAGTAGATCTGGACTCAGATCAGACCGCTTTTCGCATGAATCTTGTGACTCTGGACAGGAGATCCGATGACGAGATCATCATGGTGAGCCACAGCTCAGGAGATATCACAACAGATGAATCCAATCAGATAGTTGAAGACCTCAAAAGGGAGCTCCATGCTCCGGAATTATCTATATATCCTGGTGTTGCTTACAGGCATCTCCTTGTATGGGAAAATTATATTGAAGGCCTTAAGACTATTCCGCCCCATGATGTGCTTGATCAGGATATGTCATTATACCTGAACAATCCCTCTAATGATCCGGTTGCTGAACTGATAAAAAGGTCCTGGCCAATCCTGGAAAACCATCCGGTTAATCAGCGGAGAAAACAGAAGGGATTAAAACAGGCCAGTTCGATATGGCTCTGGGGCCAGGGAAAGGCCCCTGAGATCCCCGGATTTCATGGGAAATTCGGGTTGGCAGGCGGAGTCATATCTGCCGTGGATCTGGTTAAGGGTATAGGTCAATATGCAGGATTTCGGTCTATTTATGTGGAGGGAGCCACAGGCTATCTTGATACCAATTACCAGGGAAAGGCCAGTGGCGCGCTCCAGGGGCTCAGGGATCTGGATTTAATCTTTCTACACGTGGAGGCCCCTGACGAGGCAGCCCATAACGGCAATTTTAAGGAGAAGATCCAGGCCATTGAGGCATTCGATGAACAAGTGGTGGGGGTTGTACTCGAGGGACTTAAAGATTTTAAGGACTATCGGGTCATGGTGGTAAGCGATCATTATACTCCTGTAATAAAAAAGACCCATACCAGAGAGCCGACGCCATTTGCATGGGCCGGAAAGACAGAGCTTGAATCGGCCTCGTCTAAACCGGCATTTACTGAGATGTTCGCACACAAGAGCGGTCTGATGTTTGATAAAGGCTATAAGCTGATGAATGCCTTTTTGGATAACAGATAATCGGAAAATCTCTGATAGGGTTATTCCCCAAAGATAATACTGTCATGGCCTGTTGTCTTTATGCAGGTAGAAATTAAGCTGTCTCTAAATTGCGTATTTTTTCGATTTCTTTTCCATGTTCAATCCTGTCAGGGATGGACCGCATTTCTAGAAATCGAAAAAAATTTATATCTTAAAAGATATCAAAAATACTCAAGGAGATATACATGAATGTTCTTTTTTTTGGACCCAATGGAAGCGGCAAAGGTACTCAGGGGGCAATTGTAAAGGATAAATTTGATATCCCGCATATCGAGACAGGCGTTATCTTTAGAGACAATATCTCCAGATGTACTGACCTCGGTAATGAGGCAAAGGGATATATCGATCGTGGTGAGCTGGTTCCAGATAACATTACCATCCCAATGATACTTGATCGTCTTAATGGGGATGAGTGCAAGGACGGATGGCTCCTGGATGGATTTCCAAGGAACCTTACACAGGCCAAGGAGCTTGACAATGCCCTTAAGCAGGAAGGGATTGCCCTGAATATTGTTATAGAGATGGTCCTTGACAGGCAGATTGCAAAAAACAGAATTATGGGACGCCGCCTGTGTGTTAATGACAATAACCATCCAAATAATATATTTATAGATGCTATCAAGCCAGAAGGTGATAAGTGCAGGATTTGCGGTGGAGATCTTAAGGCCAGGTCTGATGATCAGGATGAGGACGCCATTGATAAACGCCATAATATCTATTATGATATTGAGACCGGCACCATGGCTGCTGTGAATTTTTACAGGGATCTTTCCGTATCGAACAATGGGAGCCCAAAGCTCATTGAGCTTGATGGCAGGCCTGGGGTTAAAGAGGTATCAGATAACCTCTTGAGTCAGCTTGCCCGATAAAATAAATTATCAAAAAAAAGGGGGTTGAAAGCCCCCCTTTTAAATCATTTTAAATGGGGTGAGTGACGGGACTTGAACCCGCGACATCTGAGGCCACAACCCAGTGCTCTACCGGCTGAGCTACACCCACCATAAAAACTGTATATATCTATACTTGCTTTTAGAATTTTGCAACAAAAAGTTGCTTAATCTCGAGGAATAATTACACTGACTCTTTGAAAGGGATAAATTTATGGCTGAAAATAAACAGAAAATGTTTAGGATGATACCTGCGGTGGACCGTCTTCTGACCAGTTCCTATCTTGAGGAGAAGGTCACGGGATATCCCAGGAATCTTGTCCAAAGGGCAATAAATATTGTCTTGAAGGGCCTTCGACATGGAATTGATAATGAAACCATCCAGGATTTATCGGCACTGGACATTATTTCTGTTTCAGAAATGGTCCTGGCTGAGCTTAAAGTCCTGTCCAAGCCGAGCTTGAGGCCAGTTATTAACGCTACCGGTGTTGTTATCCATACTAATCTTGGCAGGTCAATACTGGGAGAAAGGGTGCTTAAGCGATTCCCCTCCCTTGCTGGAGGATACAGCAACCTTGAGTATGATCTTGACCAGGGTAAGAGAGGCAGCAGATATCGCCACGTGGAGGAACTCCTCAAGGAGATAACCAATGCAGAGGCCGCTATGGTGGTTAATAATAATGCGGCTGCAGTGTTTCTTGTCATTGAGACCCTGGCAAGAGGGGATGAGGTGATTATATCCCGGGGAGAGCTGGTGGAGATCGGCGGATCATTTCGTGTCCCTGATGTTATATTGAAGAGCGGGGCAAGGATTAGAGAGGTGGGCACCACAAACAAAACCCATCTAAAGGACTATGAAAAGGCCATAGGGCCTGATACAGGATTGCTTTTAAAGGTACATAAATCTAACTTTCATATAATAGGGTTCACAGAAGAGGTTGATACCTCTGAACTCGCTGCGCTTGGCAGGAAGCATAATCTTCCTGTAGTTGAGGATCTCGGGAGCGGATGTCTGGTGGATCTTACAAAATACGGCCTGCCGCAAGAACCCAGTGTCCAGGAAGTGCTTGCCCAAGGGGCTGATCTTGTCACATTCAGTGGTGATAAACTGCTTGGAGGACCCCAGGCAGGTCTTATTCTTGGGCGCAAGGAGCTTGTTGAGGCAATAAAGAAAAACCAGATCACAAGGGCACTCCGGATAGACAAGCTGACACTCCTGGCCCTGGAGGAGACCCTCAATATCTACAGGGATGAAAGAACAGCAATAAGGGAGATTCCAACCCTGAGGATGCTGTGTCAGCCTTATGAGGAGCTGAAAAAAGCCGGGCAGAGACT
>JAFDJA010000174.1 GCA_019307745.1 Deltaproteobacteria bacterium
CTCATATATAGGCCTCATCTCTACTGCTGCCTGGATATAGCTGATATCTTTCTCCTTGGCATGCTTTTTGATCATCTTCCAGAGCTCGAACTCAAACTTTTCTTCATAATGCTGATCCGCTGTGTCTTTTGTCATAATATTCCTCCTTGAAAACATCTAATCCGTAATCTTTTAAACTATAAAAAATTACTGTTGCTGTATCTTCACTAGTTTCTATTGTTAAAATTATACTCCCTGTCTGCTGGACTATTACAAAACCCGATCAAATAGCCTTGATCCGCGTAAATGACTGCATAACTCAAACTGCCGAATTTCCTGACCATTGAAAAACGGGCAAGTTTAGGCTGCCCCTGCAGTGGAACTGCACAAGGGCAGGAATCTGACTCTGCATGGCCTACCAGAACAATGCCGGATATGTTTTATATCAATCGCCCTTTTGGGGCATTCCATCCAGCTTATTCGGCGTCACCGGACAAGACTCCATGATATTTCTACTCTCAAAGTCCTTGTCTTTAGTCGGCCCAAGAGTTAGAGATTTCTCTTTTAGCTGTGTGTTTCTGGCACTGACATTGCCTCCCCAGTACAGCTAATCTAGATAAGCCTGTCTGCCCTTTTTATCATACTAAGACTCCTCGAGTACTTCCTTTACTATTTCAAGGAATTGGACATCGGGAACAGACCATTTACGGATGTAAGCTTCCTCTTTGACCCTATTGGCAATCTCGCCCATCTGTTCCCTAGTGGCAGTAATACCCATTTCTGTAAGCTTGTGTTCCACAATTCCTCTGCCGCATCCTACACCCAGGATTATCTCAAGCTTATCCTTGCCAATAGTTTGAGGTGGAAATCCGAAATGATACCAAGGCCTGCCTGCCTTTTCGAGCTTGAACTGCTGCCAGGCTATCATGCCTGATCCTTGAAGGAATATATTTTCTCCTATTACTGCCTTGGTCGGGTGTATCGGCATTTTGGTCAATTGTGCTACAAGTTCGGCCGTTGGATATATCTGCTCCAGATTGATCCCTGTATCAACACCCATCAGGAGTTCCAGCACCATTGCCACTTCCTCAGTGGCAGCATTACCAGCCCTTTCGCCCAGGCAATTGATCGAAGTGTGCACTATCTCTGCTCTGCCCGCTACTGCAGCCGCCATCATTGATGTAGACAAACCAAAATCATTATGGCCGTGGTGTTCAATAATGGCATCCGGGATCCAAGTCTTTATCTTTCTTACCATGTATGTTGCCGTCCAGGGCAAAACATGCGAAAATGTATCGCTGATTGCAATACTATCAGCACCTCCATCATAGACAACGCTCTTATGCATGCGCTCTAAATAATCTAGGGGTGTCCGGTAGGTATCGTAAATCTGGGCAGTAACAAACAGGCCGTTCTTCTTGGCATAGTCTGTTACCCTAGTCAGCCTTTTTATGGCATCTTCAGGTGAAATATCAAATATATTCTCTAGGGTGTACGGGTTATTGTTTGTGGAGATGAGTACACTGTCTGCTCCGGTCTCCAGTGCAATATCAATGTCCTCCTCTGTGTGATGCGCCAGGGGGACGATTTTGGCTTTTATCTCACCCCTTTTATTCATTTTAACCAGCTCTGTGGTAACCTCTTTTTCCATTTCGGACATATAAGCGCCGTTTTCTATGCTATAAACACCCAGCTTATCCAATGCCTTGGCTATGCGTATCTTCTCTTCAGGACGGAGACACAAACGCGGGCATTGCAGCACTTCTCGCAGGGTAACGTCATGAATTTTTACCCTCTCGGGCAGGGTAAACTGCTCCTGGACCTCTTCCGCCATATTGTAGGGCGTTACCCATATATCATCCTTATTTTTCATTTTTACAATCTCCTTTCCCTTCATTTTTTTACCGTATTAGGCATCTTTCTTTTTCTCTTTACTGATTCCATCTTCTATTACTTCAAAATCATGATGACTTTGAGTCAGGGCTACGCCATACATCTCACTTGTGATGTGAATCTGGAAGTCGTCAGTAAGAAGACGCTTCCAGGGACGGACTACAAGCTGATGTGTTAGATGCCGAATTGGTCTGGGTTGTTCCATTATGCGCTCAGCAATTTCCCAGGCACGGGGTAAAAGCTTATCGTTGGGAAGTACCTCGTTTACAACTCCCCACTCCAATGCAGTCTGTGCATCAATATCTCCGCCCAAATACATAGAATGAGCAGCACGCTTGGGGCCAATGAGACCCTGCAGTAATAAGGACTGGCTGTCACCGGGTACATGTCCCATTTTGAAGTGGTCGTCTCGAATTACAAAGTCAGGAGAGCAAAGAGTTATGTCACACAGTATGGCAAAATTAAAGTGAACAGCACCAGTTCCGGGGATAACGGCAATAGTTGGAATATCTATACCCCAAATCAGATTTTCCACTGACTTTAGAGGTCGGTATAATCCGTTATATCTAATATCCGGATCTGTACCAGTATCCCATTCTTTAAACGCTTCGTGATCGAACTCCCCTATCCAATACGGCTCTGTCGAAGTTAGAATCATTACCTCATTCTCCGGGTCACTTCCTATCACGTTCCAGGCCTCCAGGAGCAGATGGTGTACCTTGGGGGACCACTTAAAGGGTCCTCCATCTGTGTGCATACGCAACTGAATAATACCATTCTTGCGCTCTATGATGAGACATTCCGCAAACTGTTCCTTATAATCCTCAAGTTTTGGTGTGGCTAACGTCCTAGAAAATTTACTCTTTTCCATTTTTTACCCTCCTCTTTAATGTTTTTGTCTGTTTGGATTCTGATGCACTGCCTGACAAAACTCTGACAAAGAATATTGTCAGACAAAAAAAGATAACTCATTGAAATCACAAGGAATGAATGGTGCAGGCTTGGGGGAGTCGACCCCCCTCCACGAAACACATTCTCCTTGCCATATTTCTCAATTCCAGGTTATGATATATACCTTCTAATACTCTGTGGTCAATCCTTAAATATTCCCTGTCAAATACCAGCAAACACCAGGGATTGCATTGTTGTCGATTTTCTATTGATGATGAATAATAAAAATATCAATTGAGTCAACTAGGCAAGCCGCACACTTTATTAAAAGGCGCCCTGCAAAATGGAAGAAAAAACTGAAAAATCAAATATTTCGCCTTCAGAACTGCATACAATATGTACAAACTCCCGGATTCTTCTTGTTGGTATGACGGGGGGTATTGCCAGCGGCAAGAGCGTCGTGGCAGACATCCTGAAAAAACGGGGGGCAAAGATAATAGATTCTGATATCCTTGCAAGACAGATTGTAGAGCCGGGAAAACCGGCATGGAAGGATATTGCTGGTTTTTTTGGTGGAAATATTCTGCTCAATGATAATAGGATCAATCGTAAAAAACTCTCCGATATCGTGTTTCAGTCACCGGAAAAGAGAAAAATCCTGGAGGGCTTCACCCATCCCCGAATTCACAGGGAGTTTATCAAAGAGACAAAAAGGATTGCACAAAAGACCCCTAACGCGATTATTTTGGGCATTATTCCCCTCCTGATCGAAACAGGCATGCAGGCGATGTTTCACAAGATCCTTCTCATATACATCCCCAGGAAGGAGCAGATCAAGCGCCTCATAAAAAGGAACTTAATCAGGGAGGAGGAGGCAAAACAGATAATAAGGGCACAGATGCCCATAGATGAAAAGGTGAAGCATGCTCATTTTGTGATCAACAATCAGGGAACAATGGAACAGACTGAAAAGGAGGCCATAAAAGTCTGGAAGGCGCTGAAAAAGCTCCAACTGAAAAATTGAAAAATCTCAATAGAAGGGGCTGCTCAATCCTTAACTGAAAGGCCCGTTTGACTCATAAACATAAAGAATAGAACTTACAGCTCCAGCCTGCAATGAATGTTTTCAATTATCGAAAAGCACCAACTTGACAGCCTAAATGATCCATGCTTAACTGATCGCCGTTTGACGATTTTACGTTTTACAGTGGTAGATCTATTAATCTGACCAAAAACAAAAAGGGAGGAAAATAATGATTCGAGGAATAGCTTTATTGGTTACAATAGTACTTGTTTTTTCAGTATCGACATTTGCACAAGGACCCGGTGGCGCAGAGTTCATCTCAAGATTTGATACTGATTCAGATGGTAAAATCTCAAAAGATGAGTACAGGGCGGATTTCGATAAAATGGATGCAAACGGAGACGGCGCTATTTCCACAGAAGAGGCCCCTACCGGTGGTGGTGATTTCATGGGCAAGTTTGATCCAAACAATGACGGTAAGGCAACAGCAGAAGAATACATGAATGATTTCACTCAAATGGACACGAGTGGTGACGGCTTTGTTGATGTAAGCGAGGCACCTGGCCCACCTCCTGCATAAGACAACAAACACAACAACAAGAAAGATAAGGCAGGCTCCAGTCAAAATATAAGACTGTGAGCCTGCCTTTTTTTAATTAATATCCAGCTGATATTGAACGCCTTATCTCACTGTTTCAGACTCGAGCAAAAGATCGAGGGCTTTCTACAAAGGCTGATTAATCTGTCTTCAGCCCTGTGAAACAGTTTGCCATTGACTTTTAATAGACATACTCTTCCCAATTGATATCAAGGTCAAACCAATCCACCAGATTCCCCATCCATGCCGGCCTGAAATCGAATAATATCCCTTCAATCTGAGCACTATCAGAAACTCCAATAACGATAACGCTCTGTTCCTTGCCCCATACATCCTGCTTTAAATACATATCCATATTCCCGGAATCTTCCAGAAAGGCATACTCCTCTGGTGAAAGGACTTTCTTGAAAATTGCATCCATACCATCACCTGATTTAGGACCTCCCAGTATGAATATGTATTGTTCTCCTTTAAATTGTTCAAATTTAGATGCATCTATCCGAGTATAAGAAACCTCATACTTCTGCATATCACTTATAAGCCTCTGGGAATTCTGGTAATCCTGATCATTTGCAAGAATTATGAGTTGTTCTTTTCCGGCGCAGACTTGTGTCCCTATGAGACCCGTTAGAAGTACGATAATAGATATGAAAAATATTCTTCTCACCTTTGATATTGAAAACATTTTAAAATTAATCCTCCTTTAAATGGTTTTAAAATCCAATCTGATTTAAATCAGATCAGTAATTTCGGACTGTACCGAAAAAACATTTCACTAATTGCTATTTTTCCTGTTTGAATTAACGTGTATCACTATACTAAAAGCTATACCTTAGTACATCAAATCACCATTTGGTGTCCATTAAAAAAAACAGGAAAAAAACTGACAATCGTGTCTGCTTTGTTTTTTTATTTTTTTTGGTTCTTCTCCAATTTAGGTGGAGAAGAGGGTTCAAGGATTCTAGGTGTCAAGGGTCCAAGTGCTTGTATTTAAAAACTTTATCAGCAAATTAAAATTCATCAAAAACAAAATCTAATTATCTTTGTAATCGTAAGAATAACACTCCGCGATATTATAAGGTTCCAGATAATGTTATTCACTTTAACAACCTTATATCCCCTCTAAAGGCAGTTTATAAAGTTTTGAAAAACATAATGCTTCGATATGTTCACCTGGTTGTAATTATTGTGCTTTTCACTTGACCCCATCCTTTTTTTTAAAATAGATGTGAAAATCCAATGCTGTTTCATGCCCCCCATATGGAGCCTCCGCAATATTGGTTTCAACCTTTATATCTCGTGGGAAAAGGCAAAAGTGCAGAAAGAAAAGGTAAAACCATGGATAAATTGCATTTGTAATCAAGTTTAATATGAAACATGTTTAAACTTGACTTGGATAAGTCTGGTCTGGTAAATTTCCTGTAACAAATGGATTATTTAGTGTTTTTCAATAATTTTGGCTCATTGCCTTGGGGACTGACTTTTAAAATTTACATTGATATAAGTTTTATGTGTCCACTCAGGGTTTTATTAATCCCCGGAGAAGCTTAAGTATCGCCTCTCACAAGAACTGATATGCCGCCTTGGCACTAATTTCAGACTATAAGGAGGAATGATTATGGACCAAAAGATTAATGATTTGTACAAAGAATATACTAAAGGACGTATGGACCGCCGCGAATTTTTCAAGAAATTGGCGGTTCTTACAGGCGGCTCCGCTGCCGCTATCGCGTTGTTGCCATTATTGGAGAATAATCATGCCAACGCTGATATGGTTGCAGAGGACGATCCCCAACTGCAGACGGACCTCATTAAATATCCAGGCGCAACAGGTGAAGTTCGCGCGTATATGGCCAGACCAAAAGGAATGGACAAAGTGCCCGGGGTTATCATCATACAGGAGAACAAAGGTCTTCAACCTCATATAAAAGATGTCGCCAGACGTATGGCTAAAGAGGGATTTTTATCAATTGCTCCGGATGCCCTATCGCCATTGGGAGGTACCCCGGAGGATGTCAATCAGGCTCGATCATTAATGAAAAAGCTTGATAACCAATCAACAATTAAAAATTTTTCCGCTGCGGTTCAATATTTAAAGACCAATCCTTTGACAACAGGAAAAGTCGGCTGCACAGGCTTCTGTTGGGGGGGAGGAATGACAAACCAGGTGGCTGTCAATTCTCCTGATCTATCTGCGGCGGCACCCTATTATGGGAGACAGCCCGAGGCTCAAGATGTTGCAAAGATCAAGGCGTCTGTACTTGCGCATTATGCAGGTAATGATGCCAAAGTAAACAGCGGAATAGCGGCTTTCGAGGAAGCCCTGAAGAAAGCATCCGTCGATTACAGGATATTTATATATGAGGGGGCTTCACACGGGTTTAATAACGACTCAAATACTTCCAGGTACCACAAGGAGGCTGCGCAACTTGCATGGAAAAGAACAGTCGCGTTCTTTAAAGAAAAACTTAAAACCTAAGATTTCGCTGGGATCTGTTCGCGGCCGCGAGTTTAAGGCAAAGGGATCAAGTTCCGATACAGCAGTTTTTATACTTCTTGCCACTGTTACATGGACAAGGATCATTGCGCCCTGTTTTTTGTCTGTTCGCGGCACCAGCTATACTCGTTTGAGGCACCTGCGCTTTAGGTGTTTGCCTGTGCCATTCATTCGCTATCTCCCTGACAAAAGGCTGGCAGTGTTTAAAAAATCGTTTGTAGCCGGCGCACAAATAGTTCAAACCCGGCTCACCGTCCGGTGTCAGTAGAAAGCGATTTTTTCCACACCCGCCATTACACATCGCCCTGACCTCACATGCTCTGCAGCAAGAGGGTAATGAATCCAATTTTGCTTGTCCGAATGCCTTCTGAGCAGGGCTTTCAAGCAATTCGACCAAAGGTTTCTCCTGTATGTTTCCAAGGCAATGTTCCGCGTCAACAAAGTGGTCACAGGAATAGAAATCTCCGTTATGTTCAATAACAGGAACTCCCCCGCAAACCTTCCGAAAGACACATAACGTATGTTCCTGTCCGAAGGCGGTCCTTGCAGCTTCCTCGAATATCTGAAC
>JAFDJA010000072.1 GCA_019307745.1 Deltaproteobacteria bacterium
ACACGGTAATCCTGATTACTCGCACCGCCTAATTGCATCACACTAACATGGAAATCATAATATATTGGATTAAATCCATTCTGAATCAGCCTTAAAACCATATCATGATCAGCTGCAATTAAAAACTGGGTATCATATAAACCAATTTTTTGATAAGCCTCACTAGGAACAAACATGGTTGGATGAGGAAGATATGCAGAATACCATAATTTCCATTTACAATACGGCCATCTGTAATAATTCTCTCTCTCATTAATCTTTTGGATCATTGAAAAATAATAGAACTTTTTTTTAGGATCCCTCAAAACATTTGCTACTCTGTTCAACACTGTATTTTCTACATAGTAATCATCAGAGTTAAGAAGATGAATCCATTCACCTTTTGCGACTTTGATACCTTTATTCATTGCATCATAGATACCACCATCTGGTTCACTATTCCAATGAGCAATAGAATGCTGATATTTTTTAATTATTTCAACTGTACCATCAGTTGATGCACCATCAATCACAATATATTCAAAATCATCATAAGTTTGCTCTAAAACACTTTTTATACACCTCTCAATATATTTATCATTGTTACGAACTATTGTAATTACACTTATAAGAGGTCTATTGGACATAAAAATTAATTCTTAGCATAAAGCTTTAACAATTTTATCTTGATCTTTATCGCTTAAATATGGATGCATTGGCAGACTGAAAATTCTTTTAGAGCGATTCTCACAGACAGGAAAATCTCCGGCCTTATATCCAAGATCCTTAAAAGCGGTCTGTAGATGGAGAGGTTTTGAATAGTACACAGCAGAAGGAATAGATTTTTGTTTTAACTTCTCCTGCAGCATAGATCTATGATTGCTGTCCTGTGCAAGGATCGAATACTGCGCCCATGCAGAAATTATATCAGGGAATATCTCAGGAGTGACTAAATCTGGAGCTTGATGACTTATAAATTTGTTATACTTTATAGCCACATCCTGCCTCTTTTCAACTTCACCAGGAAATATCTCAAACTTAGAAAGAAGTATTGCGGCCTGTAAGGTATCAAACCTGCCATTAATGCCTATCCTGACATTTTCGTATTTATCATCCTGATTCTGACCATGGATGCATAAAGAACGCATCTTTTCAGCAAGTTCATCGCTATCAGTAAAGCACATTCCACCGTCACCATAGCACCCAAGTGGTTTTGCAGGAAAGAATGAGGTACATCCTATATCACCCAGAGAGCATGCCATCTGACTTTTATACTTGCCACCAAAGGACTGGGCAGCATCTTCTATCACAAACAGACCATTTCCCCTTCCTATACGGTTTATCCTGCCATAGTCCGCAGGCAGACCAAACAGATCTACAGGGATGATCCCCTTCGGGGTTAGAGATGACAAATCTACATTTCCCGGCATGGGATGCTCTCCTGATCCTGACTTTAATGAATTTATCGCCATATCCAACTGGTATGGATCGATATTATAGGTCTCAGGATCAATATCCACAAAGACAGGTGTGGCACCAAGAAGGCTTATAACCTCTGCAGTAGCTATGAAAGTAAAAGGCGAAGTAAACACGGCATCACCAGGACCTACATCATCCGCCATAAGTGCAAGCAGGAGCGCGTCTGTGCCCGATGAACAGGCAACCGCATGTTTTACACCAACATATTCTCCCAGTCTTTGCTCAAGCTCTCCGATCTCAGGCCCCATCACATACTGGCCATGGTCAAGGACCTTTTTGATGTTTGCTTCAATTTTATCCCGTATTAATTTCTGCTGAGCAGCTAGATCAATAAACTGCATAATCCCCCTCTTAATTATATTTCTTTATTAAACAACATTGATTTTGTTACTCTTTAAAATAGTCTATTACACTCTGAACAATATCCTTTAAATCATGGGAAGGATTATAACCTATCAAATCCCTTACCTTATCTATATTTGGGCAACGTCTCTCCATATCCTCAAACCCTGGCCCATATGCTTTTTCATATGGAATGTACTCGAGTTCAGAATTGCTTCCTGTCATCTCCTTGACCTGCTGAGCCAGGCCCTCAATAGTAACTTCATGATCGTTCCCGACATTAAACACATCACCTTCTGCCTTGGGTTCATCCATTAATTTTATAAGCGCGGCCACAACATCATCCACATGTGTAAAGCTCCGACTCTGCTGGCCATCACCAAAAACCGGAATCGGTTTTCCCAGTAGTGCACTTTGCACAAAATTAGGGAGTACCATTCCATAACGCCCAGTCTGCCTGGGGCCAACAGTATTAAACAACCTGACTATAACTACCGGCAGCTTTTTCTCATCAAAATATGCAAGTGCCAGAAATTCATCAAGCGTTTTAGAGCAGGCATATGCCCATCTCCTCTTTTTAACTGATCCCATTACACGGTTGTCATCCTCAGCCAATGTATGATCCATATGCTTGCCATAAATCTCTGACGTAGAAGCTATCAATACCTTCTTTTTAAACTTGTTTGCCAGCTTCAGCACTGCCTCTGTACCCTTGACATTAATTTCAAGGGTCTCAACAGGATTATCCATAATATTTCTTACACCAACAGCTGCTGCCAGATGATAAATGTGATCCACCTTTAATATCAGCTCATTCATTACCGACTCATTTAAAATAGTATCAATCACCAGATGCAATTTATTATTCTTCTGAACCTTTGAGAGATTCTCCAATTTTCCAGTCCAGAGATTATCTATAACAAACACATCTTGCCCCTGCTCCAGCAGTTTCTCTGCCAGATGCGATCCAATAAAACCTGCCCCACCAGTAATAAGTGATTTCATATTCTCTACTCCATGGAATTTAATATCTGGTTAATATACAATCCTCTGCCTTTAAATTTCAATTCCTTTAATATTGTAAAAAAAAGCATCACAATTTCTTCAATAATCAAGCCTGCAGATTGCAAAGCTCCGCCTCTTCGATTACATTATACCGAAGGAAAAAGCAATACTGCATCCTGTTCAGCACCCTTTTTTATGAGTAAAAATTTAGCAAAAAAAATTCGCGGGTCATGAAGGCATTGTGGATCTCTTTATGCATCTTTTCAAAGTGCTTAATTCATACTACTATGATAATGTCCGAAAATCTGATCTAGGATATTCTCAGACTTTTTCCAAAGCCCAATTCTCGATATCAACCGACAGTGACCTGTTCAACAGCTCAATTGACACAACAACCTTGTCACTCTGATTCCTGTGTCGTACATAAAAACCGGTCAACCCTTTAAGAGGGCCTTCCATAATCATCACCATATCACCTTTTTTTATATATGTCTGGTTCTGGACCGTCCGGTCAGTATTATCCAGGACCATAAGGGATTTTATCTCTTCATCATTGGCAGGTACAGGCTTGCCCTCAAATCCTATCATCCTCACGACACCAGTAGTCTTTATTATCTTCCAGTAATCTTCAGGGTTCAGACTGAAATTCACAAAAATATATCCCGGAAGAATCGGCACTAATATTTTTTTCCGCCTGTCTTTTCTCCTGCTCATGACCTGAACCCGGGGAAGAAAGACCTCCACTGATTTGCCTATCAGACCATCAACAACCTTCTGCTCAAAGCGGCTTTTGGTATGAACGGCATACCACCTGTTTTTATCATCTATAATCATATAAGTGCTATCCTCTCAGGCTCAATCCCACTCTCCACAAGCATTTCAATATCCTGATCAGTAGTATCAAGACTTGTCAGGAGGATCAGATCCCACTCCATCGCATTAATGGAATCCAGGCCTGTTATCCTGTGCCTGAAAAATTTTTTACCATTTTTTTTATTATCTATTATCCCTGTTAGCCGGATATCCGTGAGTTGCAGATACAGGTAGGCCAGTTCAGCCACCTCACCCGCACCATAAAAAAGGAGGGATTTAACACCATCTTCCTCCATATCACGGTATTTCTTAAGAAGAAGATTCTTGATCTCCTTATATGAATCAATCGAATATTTAAGATATTCCACAGTAAGCCTGCTCTTTCTTGCCAGGCCAGCCGGGGTGAGAAAATATTTGACCCTGTTACTGGGCATGGTTGAAACCTTAAAATGTCCCTTTTTAACAAGCCTTTTGATAAAAGTGTTCACTAGGCCAAGGGAGATATTCAACCGGTTTGCTAGCTCCCTCTGGCTGAGGTCGCCTGCCCGGGAAACAATACCCATTATTCGAAGTGTATGTAGATCCTCTTTTTCCATCCCAGCCTTTTAAAATGCAATAAAATCAAGATAGTATTCTGCCCTCACGGCTGTTCAATAATTGAACAACTCTCCTAGTTTGTCAAGAAAAAAACATCAAAACAACACAAATACTTCTAAAGCATCTCAGATCAGGCAGATCAAATCATTACCTGAATTTTGCAAACATCGAGCTTACAGAACCTGGGAACCCGCTACAAAGTAGTGGGCCTGCGCACAGCGAAGCTCGTGCAAAGAAGACACAAGGTATCAAGCGCTCAAATCCTTGAATCCCGTGGCCCCCTTTATCAAAGCAGATTATTATACCCTTCAATATTGGTTATGCAAGATTCAGGTATTACACAGAAGCTTATCCCGCCAAAAAGGTGGTACAATAAGTCACAAATTGGTAAAGGAACAAAAAATTGGGAAGCATTTACTCATTACCCGTATGGATACTGATTATATGATTAAGACCAGGAAAATGTACTGAAGATTTTTTCCAGAAATTAACTGTATGATTCTAACCGCGCATGTTAACAACCTATTGTGTCGAGCCATGTTGACAAAGCCATATAAAAAAAGATAATTTCCAGGTTACCGGTAATATTTCATGGAGCAAAAAAATCATGAACACCCTCCCTGTAATAGGCATTACAATGGGAGATCTTTCAGGCATAGGCCCTGAGATAATATTAAAGGCCCTATCAGATCCAAAGATCTACACCCTATGCAAACCTATTGTTATTGGAGATCCCGGATCTTTATTAAGAAATTTCCCTCAAGAGCAGACTATATTTATAAACGAGCTTTCTTCTCCTGAAGAGGCAAGGGGTAAATTCGGGATAATTGATATGGTCGCTATATCAAAGTTGAGTCCTGATCTTATGATCCCGGGCCGTCCTACTCCTGAAGGAGGAAGGACCATGGTAAAGTCAATCCTTAAGACCGTTGAACTAGCTCAAAACAAATCAATCGCAGCCATGGTCACGTGCCCTATTAATAAGGCATTAATGAATGATGTGGGATATCATTATGAAGGCCATACACAGCTTATAGCCCATCTGACTAATTCGGATGATTATATTATGATGCTTGCAGGTAAATGGCTGAAAGTCACTTTGGTGACAATACACTGTGCACTTAAGGATGTGGCTTCAAGCCTTGATATTGATAAGATATATAGGACTATAATTATCACATCAAAGGGGCTTAAGCATGATTTTGGTATCGAAAACCCCAAGATTGCGGTTGCAGCCCTTAATCCACATGCAGGGGAATCGGGAATGTTCGGATCAGAAGAGAGTGAGATAATTGTCCCGGCCGTAGACAAGGCATTGAGTGACGGTTATGACGTTACAGGACCTCTGCCTGCCGATACTATTTATTATAAAGCTGCTTCAGGAAGTTATGATGCAGTGGTAAGCATGTATCATGATCAGGCACTAATCCCCTTAAAGCTCCTGCACTTCTCTGATGGTGTAAATATAACTCTTGGTCTGCCTATAGTCCGAACCTCTGTGGACCATGGGACTGCCTATGATATTGCGGGAAAGGGCCTGGCAGATGAAGCCAGTCTTAAGGAAGCAATCCATATGGCAATCGATATGGCCCATCATCGGCAGAAAAAAATCAAGCCTTACGAAAACTCAAATACATAATCCAATATGGCCACAGAATATATAAAAATCAGAGGTGCCAGGGTACATAACCTGAAGAATATCTCCATTGATATTCCTCGGGACAAAGTTGTGGTCATTACAGGTCTGTCCGGATCTGGCAAAACGTCCCTTGCCTTTGACACAATTTATGCGGAGGGACAAAGGCGCTATGTAGAGTCCCTTTCCGCCTATGCCCGTCAATTTCTTGAGCAGATGGACAAGCCTGATGTGGAATACATTGATGGTCTGTCGCCCGCCATATCCATAGAGCAAAGAACATCCAGTAAAAATCCCAGATCCACCCTCGGAACAGTTACAGAGATATACGATTACCTGCGCCTGCTCTTTGCGCGGGTAGGACAGCCGCACTGCCCAAAATGCGGTATCAAGATAACACATCAGACCACACAGCAGATAGTAGACCGTATCATGTCATTGGAACCAGGCACCAAAATACAGATCCTTGCGCCTGTAATAGAAGGACGCAAGGGGGAGCACGTTCAGCACCTTAATCGTTTAAGAAAGGATGGTTTCACTCGGGTTAGGATAGACGGCCAGGTACGTCTCCTTGATGAGGAGATACTCCTTGATAAAAATAAAAAACATGATATCAGCGTGATAGTTGATCGTCTTGTAATAAGTAAAAACATCCAGAGGCGTCTTACCGACTCTATGGAGCTTACACTCACAATCTCAGAGGGACAAGCGCTTCTTGATGTAATAGGTTCTGAAGGGATCTATTTCAGTCAGAATGCGGCATGTAAAAAATGCGGTATAAGCACCCCTGAACTCTCTCCGCAGATGTTCTCATTTAACAGCCCCAAGGGAGCATGCCCGGAATGCAGCGGTCTTGGTGTCAAAAGATATCTTGATCCGGACCTGATTGTTCCTGACAGATCTCTATCCCTCAGGGAAGGCGCACTCAAACCCTGGTCAAGGCATACAGCAAGATATTATCAGCAGATGATTGATTCAGTGTGCAATCATTATGGGGTTGACGCATACACACCTTTTAAGGAACTCCCTAGAGATGTCCAAAGGATTATTCTAAACGGCTCTGACCTGGAGGAGATCAGTTTCAGGCTGGAGGGCCGATCCAGCAAATACCTCTACAAACGGCCGTTTGAAGGCATAATCCCAAATCTGGAAAGGAGATATCTTGAGACAAAATCCTTTCACATAAGAGAAGAGATAGAAGGATACATGAGTACCAGGGACTGCCCCTTATGCAACGGCGCCAGAATAACTCCTGTGAGTAAGGCTGTGACAGTAGGAGATAAGGCCATCCATGAGATCACATCATTTTCTATTGAAAAGGCATATAATTTTTTCAAACAGCTTGAGCTGAGTCCAAAAGAGAAGAGTATTGCAAAAAGAATTCTCAAGGAGTTGAATGAACGGCTGGGCTTTCTGATAAACGTGGGATTATCCTATCTCACTCTTGATCGAGCCTCTGCCACGCTTTCCGGAGGGGAAAGCCAACGGATCAGACTCGCTACACAGATTAGTTCAGGCCTTACGGGAGTACTCTATGTGCTGGATGAACCGAGTATTGGCCTGCACCAGAAGGACAATCTCCTGCTCCTTAAAAACCTGAGGCGTCTAAAGGAGCTGGGGAACACGGTCCTGATAGTCGAACATGATGAAGATACAATTTTGACCTCAGACTATGTCATTGATATGGGACCCGGGGCGGGAACAAAGGGTGGCTATGTCGTATTTAAGGGGACGCCAAAACAGCTTCTAAGGAACAGGGATTCTTTGACAGGTAAATACCTCTCTAAGAAACTCCGGATCCCGGTCCCTGATTCCAGAAAAAAAGGGACCGGCAAAAAACTTATTATTAAAGGCGCCAGTCATAACAACCTGAAAAGTATCCAGGCAGAGATCCCCCTGGGAACCTTTACATGTATCACAGGTGTGTCAGGTTCAGGCAAAAGCAGTCTAATAAATGAGACCCTCTACCCTGCCCTCTGTCAGAGACTTTACAGGTCCAGGCGACAGGCCGGTCATGTAAAATCCATAAAAGGAACCCTACACATTGACAAGGTCATAAATATTGACCAGAGTCCTATCGGCAGGACACCTCGCTCAAATCCTGCAACCTATACAGGCGTCTTTACCCATATCCGCGACTTGTTTGCCATGCTCCCGGAATCCAAGACCAGGGGGTACAAGCCGGGAAGATTCAGCTTTAATGTAAAGGGTGGAAGATGTGAAGAGTGTAGTGGTGATGGTCTTATCAAGATTGAGATGCACTTTCTGCCTGATGTACATGTCATGTGTGAGGCGTGCAAAGGCAAGCGCTTTAACAGAGATACACTTGAGATGAGATACAAGGGGTCCAATATAGCTGATATCCTTGACTTGACAGTGGATCAATCGTTCCAATTTTTTCGGAATGTACCTGTAATAAAGAAAAAACTGCAAACACTTGTGGATGTGGGGCTCGGTTATATCCGGCTCGGCCAGTCTGCCACTACTCTCTCTGGTGGTGAGGCCCAGAGGATCAAACTCTCGAGGGAATTGAGTAAAAGAAGCACTGGCCGCACACTCTATCTTCTCGATGAACCAACCACTGGACTTCATTTTGCGGATATTCAGAAACTCCTGGAAGTCCTTACCTACCTTGTCGATCAGAACAACACAGTAGTAGTAATAGAGCATAACCTGGATGTCATTAAGACAGCGGATTACATTATTGATCTTGGGCCTGAAGGGGGAGATAAGGGGGGATATGTCATAGGGTCAGGAACTCCTGAAGAGATCGCGGATATAAATAAATCATATACAGGGCAGTTCCTCAAAAAAATACTGTAGCACCATCCGAACAGATTCATACAAGAATAAGAACTTAAAAGATGTCAGATTGAGGGCAATTAAAGGTGATTTCAGGAAGGAATCATTTAGACTCACCCTTCTTACTCAACTGGTAGGCAAGGTGATCAAGATTAAGGGTCAGATCTACATTTTTCACCAGACAGCATTCCGGTGTCCTGAGCTGTATTGTGGAAAAATTAACAATGGCCATTATTCCCGCCTCAAAAAACATGTCAGCAACTTCCTGGGCCTTTGTGGGTGGAGTTGTAAGGACGCCGATCTCTATATTGAGCTCATGTACAAGATCCTGGATCTCCTTGATAGAATGGACAATAAGCCCTGAAGGTAATTTTGTCCCTGCTTTATCTGGAGAATAATCAAAGGCGGCCACAAACCGGTAGCCCCGCTTAAGAAAATTCTTATGCTCCACAAGGGCCATACCCATGTCATCAAGTCCGACAATAGCCAGCCTCCATTCACGGTCTGAGGCCAGAATCCTCTGGATCTGCACAAGAAGATCATTGACACTGTAACCCACTCCCCGTACGCCGAATTCTCCGAAAAAAGAAAGGTCCTTGCGTACCTGAGCCGGATTTACCTTACAAATATCGGCAAGTTGTTCTGATGAAACAACCTTAACGTTTTTTTCCTTCAGATCTTCAAGAGGCCTCAAATAATAAGCAACCCGCTCGATTGTAGCATCAGATATTCGTACTTCTTTAGCCATAGGGCAATCCTGTAATTCAAAATCAATTGTGAATTTCCGCACATGAATAGTGTCAAAAAAAGGGCATATCAAAAATATGCCCCTCCAAAAAAAACAGCCTTATCCAAGGTATTCTACAATGCTCGTAAGATTGGGAATCTTAGTTACCATCATTAGGCAGATAACCAGGGCATAGATACAGAGTGACTCAATTAGGGCAAGACCTATAATCATGTTAGTCTGGATCTTTCCACTTGCCTCAGGATTCCGTGCGATTCCTGTAAGTGCCGCATTAATGGAATTACCCATAGCAAGACCGGTACCCAGAGCGGCTATACCAATACCCAGACCACAGGCAATGGCCACAGCAAAAAAGATCCACATTCCAGAGGCGGTTGCACTACCATCACTTGCCATAGCTGATGAAGCAGCTCCCAGAACCAGTCCCGCAGTTAAAACCTTGATAAAACCTTTTTTTGACATGCTATCCTCCTTTTGTGTTTATAATTTCAAGACTAAAATCGATATAAAATCAATGAGCATCTTCCATTGCACCGGCAAAGTACACAACAGAAAGAAGCGTGAAAACAACGGCCTGCAAAACGCTTACCAATATCCCTAAAAACATTATCGGCAAAGGTGCAAGATATAGGCCTGCCAAAGCAAACAAAATGCCTAGCACCTTTTCCTTCCCTGATATATTACCAAAGAGACGAATACTAAGTGACATAACACGGGCGAAATGACCTATAAGCTCAATAATGAGCATTAACGGAGCCAAAACAAGTACCGGCCCGAGAAAATGTTTGATATATTTGACACCATGACACTTTATACCTATTGCATGGGTCATAACAAAGGTACATAGCGCCAGAGAGACGGTGGTATTGATATTAGCAGTGGGAGAGATAAAACCAGGCATCAAACCAATAAGATTACACACAAGAATATACAAAAAAAGAGTGGCGATAAACGGCAAAAAGACCTTTCCCTCAGGGCCTGTAATGTCCACAATAAAATTTTCCAACCCGTCTACCACAAGCTCCAGGATATTCTGCCCCTTTCCAGGTATCATCTTGATACCCTTTGAAAGAAAATAACCTCCAATAACCAGCACGGCCATACCAAACCATGAGTATAAGATATGCTCCCATTCATGGGCAAAGTCTTCATAGCCAAGTGCTCGCAATATTTCCACAAAAAAATAAAAATGATGCTCCATTATCTAACCTGCTCCCTGATTCTTATAATCCAGGCATTTTTTATACCCAAACCGGTAATACCCAAAAATACAGTTGAAAGACCGATAATAACACCTACAAAGGAGATGAAGGGGCTATTGATCAAAAGAAAAACAGCAACACCCAAAGCCAGTAGCCTTAAAAAAGACTTTACAATCAAAAACAACATACCGGCTCCATCTTTTTCATGGATCAAAATGGCCTGTTTAATGCTGTTCTGAAAAAAATTGAAATTAAAGATGGCAAGCATGCCTCCCAGGATAATGCCCAGTGCACCCCTATATCCCGTCAAAAGATACCCAATACATGATAAAGCAAGGAGGATAAGCCAGTTTAGCCTTTTCAGCCCTTCATATGTCTGGTCCCAATCACTTTTCCTGGTCATATTGATTCTGGAACCTCTTAATCATAGTAAACAAATTTTTAAACGCTGCAATAACACCAAAGCAGAAAAAAAGCAGTAACAGCCATGGATATGTTCCGAATTTATCGTCCAGATAAATGCCAACAAGAGAGCCGATAGTAATGCACAAAGCCATAACCAGGCCAACAGTACTGAGGTGACCCAAAGATTTATATGCTTTTGCAGTTTCCTTGTCCATTGACGATCAATTCCGACTATTTTATGTATACTAAAGCCGACTCTCTGTAACACAGATTTTTCTTGAAAGTCAACAGGCTTTTCTTTTAATGAAAGGGGGTTAGCCTATTTCAACTGTCTAAAGGGACTTAGAAGTATTCCATACTTGTCTTCTTAAATTCCTTGGTACTGAAGAGGATGGTATATTCCCTGATTCCGGTCTTTTCAGACATACGTTCCGCTGTCTTGTAGCAATCATCCCTGGTATCACCGTGCACCATAGTGTAAAGATTAAATCTCCAGTCCTTTTGAGGATTCCTTTGATAGCAGTGTGTGACTTCATGGAAACCGGCCATAATTTCCCCAATATCTTCCACTTTCTGGTCAGATACTACCCAAGCTACCATGGCATTAGAGTTGAATCCCGCCTCCTGATGCCAGAGTGTCGCGCCGAACCGCCTGATAATCCCCTGATCTATCATTGACTGAACCCTCTTAAGAAACTCCTGTTCGGATATTCCAACCTGGCCCGCCATCACGGCATAAGGGGAAGCCTCAAGGGGGATATCTTTCTGTGCAAGAGCTATTATCTTTTTATCTGTTTCATCAATCATAAGCAGAAATTAAAATCCTTTTAACCTGATTTGCAGATCAAAATATCCAACACTTCACATAATGAGTCAAGGACAAAACTATAACCCGGGCTTGAAAATATGGTTTTATTCCATTATGCTGTGAAATATCCATATAGGATAAAATAGAACAGAAAAAATTTTTAAAGAGCCGACAGGTTCAGATAATTAAGGGGGAACAGCTTGTTTCAGGCCATTTAATCCATTTTTGGGGATGTAAATATGTACGCCTATCAAAAAATTGTTGAGCAGAAATTACAAGAAGCCGTAAAAAAAGGGGAGTTTGATAACCTCCCCAGCAAAGGTAAACCCTTGGCCCTTGATGATGACACCAGGATACCTGAGGATCTCCGGCTAGCCTATAAGATCCTTAAAAATGGTGACTGTCTCCCTCCTGAACTTGTGCTCAGGAAAGAGATCAGAAAGATGGAGGACATGCTGGATAAAATCCCCAATGAAAAGGAGAAATACAGACAGCTGAAAAGGATCAACCACAAAATAATGAAACTTAATATGATGGGGCATCAATCCCCTCTCCTGGAGGAGAACCAGGTATATTACGCAAGGCTGGTTGAAAAATCAGGTAAAAAAAGGTGAAACACAGGCAGCGCATTCAGTGCTCATCCATTTTCAGATCAGCGATACGGTTAATATTTTTTTCCTGACAAAACCTTTCCAACCCTTCAACAATATCAACTGCAGCAACCGGATTCACAAAATTTGCTGTCCCTACCTGCACAGCCTTTGCCCCTGCTAATAAAAACTCAAGTGCGTCCCTGTGGTCCATTATCCCGCCAACACCAATTACAGGTATATCAACAGCCTTCACCACCTGATAGACCATATTAACCGCCACAGGTCTTATGGCCGGACCGGAAAGTCCACCTGTCAGATTGGCCAGCTTGGGCCTTCGGGTTTCTATATCAATGACCATTCCGGTAAGGGTATTAATAAGGGAGAGCACATCTGCTCCGGCAGCTTCCACCGCCCTGGCAATGACCCGAATATCGGTTACATTGGGGGAGAGTTTTACTATGACAGGCTTGTCAATATTTTTTTTGACCGATTCAGTCACTTTGGCTGAGACACCGGGGTCGGTTCCAAAGGCCATTCCACCTGATGCAACGTTGGGGCATGATATATTCACCTCAACTCCATGGATGCCATCAATGCCATTCAAGGCCTTTGCAAGCTCACCATATTCATCAATGCTGTGCCCGTAAATATTCACAATCACCCGTGTGTTCAGGCCTTTCAGCCATGGGAGCTTTTCATTTAAAAAACCTTCCAGACCCAAATTGGCAAGTCCTATGGCATTCAACATTCCACAGGGTGTCTCCACTATCCTTGGAACCGGATTACCTTGTCTCGGTTTAAGGGATAGTCCTTTGACAATAATTCCGCCAAGCCTGTTCACATCCATAAATGGCTCAAACTCCATACCATAACCAAATGTACCGGACGCGGTCATAACAGGATTTTTAAGCTCAAGTGATCCCAGCTTGACACTCATATCAGGTTTAATACTCATACGCTTCCCCAGTCTATGGCCTGTCCGGGAAACACGGGGCCATCCTTGCATATGTGAAAATAGGAAGGTTGTTTGCCTGCTGGAAGTTTTCTTACAGCACATCCCTGACATACACCAATTCCGCAGGCCATCTCAGATTCAAGAGAGACCTGGCACTCTATTCCGGCTTCATTAGTAAGATCTGTCACCTTCTTTAACATAACCATTGGGCCGCATGCAAAAACCGATTTCAGACTTTTTTCCTGTGTCTCTGTTTTCATTAGTTCAGTAACAAATCCGGAATGCCCTTGTGTGCCGTCATCTGTGGCAATGGATACATTAATATCCAAATCAAGCACCCTGTCAGGCGTGATTATTTCGCTGGCTGATGCGAATCCAGCCAGAAACCTGATATCCTTGTCCTTTACAACCTGCGCCAGAAAAATAAGCGGCGCGATCCCTATGCCGCCTGCCACAAAAACATGTCTGCAGTCTTTTTCAGGCAGGTCAAATCCCTTTCCAAGGGGTCCTATAACAGACATGGCATCATTTTCTTTTAGCCCTGTCATCATAGCTGTTCCACGGCCAACTACCTTATATAGAATGAAAAACAGGTCATCCTTCACACCGCATATTGAAAAGGGCCTCCGGAGAAGGGGGTCAATGCCTGCTCCCACACGGAGCATCACAAACTGGCCAGGCCAGGCCTGTGAAACGATTTCAGGGGACCTTAAAGCTATTAGAAAAGTGTCCGATGTTATTCTTATGTTGGATATTATTTTTGTCTCATGGGCAAACATATTGCTTCCAAAACTATCTCATATTATCTCTTATTTAAAGAAAAAAATTTATAATCCCGTATCCGGGTTCAATAGTGTCCGTTCTTTTTGTAAAGCTTAATCGGCTCGTCCTGAGGTCAACACCACTGGCCGACATTTAAGACTATTTTACCCCAATATCCCTTATTTCCCTTGACACACCCTGACTTTATCCCTACACTCGGGTTTCATTATCTCCTTATATATGCATTTCCTGTTACGGACAATATATCTTATAAGGTAAAGGCTGAATATTCCTATTCAACATACATGCTAACTATTTTTTTTCGGAGGATATAAAATGAGAAAAACTTTTTCCCTTTTGTTTCTAATATCTTTAATCCTATCCACAGTTTCACCCTTGATTGCCGGAGGCATTGACAATAAAACAAACTCCAGCGCTGAGTATATCAGGACCCTTAGCAGAAATGCGGCAACTGATTCCGCAGATGCAATGGTCTATAATCCTGCAGGTGTTATGGAGATGCAGAATGGAACGTACATTAATTTTCCGATTCAATATATCTTCAAAACCTACTCTAATACAGTGGCAGGAAATGTATATGCAACAGAAAACCCCTCCATTGTTCCATCTTTGCTTTTACTGCATAAAAGGGATCAATTGGCAGGCTATTTCGCGGCAACTGTTGTTGGAGGAGGGGGGAAAGTTGGTTATAAACATGGAAGCGCTACGACCATAGGATACGGCACTCTTCTTACCAGCAATCCATTACTCAATCCTCCTTATGATATTTACAAAAATCAACATGTAGAAGCTGAAAGTGTATATAAAGGATATTTATTTGGAGGGGCATATAAATTAAATGATATGGTCTCAATATTAGGCATAAAATTAAGGGCCTCAATATCTTTAGGCATAAGATACGTAGATGCAGCACAATCAGCAAAAGCCTCGCTTACACTTGATTCCTCTTTTGTTCCTGCCGCACCTGACATGCTTGTTAATTTGGACTATGAAAAAGAAGCTGCGGAATTAGATATGAAACCGGCACAAACCTCAATTTTAAAACTACAGTTAATAAGGATACAGTCCCGGGAGGCAGTGGGTTGTCAACTGGAGATGAAGGCAGGCGTGATCTCCCTGGCATTCTCGGCATTGGTGCTGCCTACACTGCCTCTCCAAATCTCAGGCTTGATGCGTCCCTCACCTACTATTTAAATACAAGAGCTGATTGGGAATGGGAAGACCGCACAGATGATGATACTACCAATGGCTATGATGTGGGCTTTTCTGCTGAATATACGTTCAATGAAAAACTGAAAGGAAGTGCCGGGTACATGTATACCAGCACTGGAATTGATCCTAAATACATACTTGCTGAAGCGCCCGAGCTTGATGCGCATTCCATTGGATATGGTATTCTATATAAGATCAAACCTAACGTGGATCTGAATTTTGGAGTACTTAAAGTATTTTATAGCGACCTGAAAGAAGCTGGTGTCAAATACGAAAAAGAGGTCGCAACATTTGCGGCAGGCATCCAGTACAAATTTGACTAAAAATCTCAAAATCTAACCATGTAAAAAATCAAAAGGCCCTGTTAATTTGCTTCACCAGCATGTAACAGGGCCTTTCCTATGGCATAAATCTTCTAAAGTAATCTCAGAACAAAACAGAACATTGCCTCTTAGGGCAATGACTTACTACCCCGCAAGAATCCCTTCAAGCTTTTCCAGGTCATTGCTCTTGCCAAGAGAGATCAAAATATCACCTGCCTCAATACATGTCTCAGAGGATGGATTAAAGGTCATCTCACCGCCCTTCTTTCTAATGACCACAAATATCACATTCATTTCCTGCCTGATACCCGAGTCCATAAGGGTAACGCCATTAAGATGGGATTTCTCACTCACCTGCAGTTCCTCAATCTCCAGCCCTATCCCGCCATCATTCACAGTAAATTCCAGAAAATCAGTAACAGCGGGTTTAATTATGGACAGGGCCATCTTTTGACCGCCTATAGTATAAGGCATGACAACTCGATTCGCGCCTGCCCTCATAAGTTTCTTTTCAGATTGTTCTTCATCCGCCCGGGCAAGAATAAATAGTTGAGGATTCAATCCACGAGCGGACATTGTTATAAAAAGGTTGTCCGCGTCTGACGCGACTACTGAC
>JAFDJA010000175.1 GCA_019307745.1 Deltaproteobacteria bacterium
AGGTTTTAGTGGTCAATAAACAGGAGTTCATGAGACGGGGTGTATTAAGACAATTTTAAAACCATTGGATGTGTTCACGAAACTGTGATCAGTTTAATCCCCCAAACAATAGGAGTACGAGATATGAACCAGCCTGATACTAAAACAGATAAGCCCGTTAACACCTCTCGCCTTGTGGAACTATTTGAAAAGCTGCCGGAAAATGAACAGGTAGCCCTCCTGAGTGAATGGGAGGACAGGTTTTCTAAGGGTAAGAGGACTAATGTCAGAAAACCTTTTTTTATGGTCGTGGATTATGCTACGGGGGATGGCAATTACAAGGACTTTATCCAGGATATAAGTGTAGGAGGTTTATTTATTGAGACCTCTATCCCATTTTCAGAAGGAAGGGATATATCCTTAACTTTCCCTCTTCCCAGCATCTCAAAACATATCAAGATAGCGGGCGAGATAGCCAGAGTAAATGACCGTGGAATTGGCATCAAGTTCAAGCTTGGCGACCAGGAACAGTCTGATATGATCAAAACCCTCCTTGAGAATATTTAACAGGATTTTCTTTTGATGTTATAGTGTGTTGATGTATTCTGTTTAGTATCCTAAATAGTTGTATTTTTTCAATTTCCTGTCTTTTTCAATTTCCTGCCTTTTTGCTTTAACTGAATAAATAATCCAAATTACTTTAGGATCAACGGTCTAGCCTTTATGAAAGGGGTTTCCACTACAATTGAAGTAGTAGAGATTAACATGTGTTGTGCAAAATAAATCTGGACAGGAATATGTAAAGTTATTCTTACAGTTTTGTTCTATGTTGCCACCTTTGCATCTTTGTGGTAAGTTCATTAATAAATTTTTTAACTGTTTGTATTTTATGCTATTGTGAGGGGAAGATAAGGCTAGTATTTATATTACAGGAACGCTGCAAGTGACGAAGTTACTTTTTAGAAAGGGAAGCGCCTAAAAGGGATTTTTAAATGTATTTCAGGCTAAGCTCTGGATTATGAATTCAGGAGAATGCCTGCCTCTGGAGAAGAGAAGATGCTGAAAATGAGATTTGATAGAAAAAAAACCAGGATCATTCTGCTTGTATGGATGGTATTCCTTATAACCCTTAATGCCGGCTGTGCAAGCAAGGAAGAGAAGAGAGACAGACACCTGGAAAGGGCAAGGGAGCATATTGAAGCTCAGGAATTTAAAAAGGCTGTAATTGAACTGAAAAATGTCATTCAACTGGAGCCTAAGAATGATGCTGCCTACTATGAGCTGGGCGAATCCTACCTGAAGTTAGACCAGGGTAATGAGGCTTTTCAGGCATTTTCCACTGCGGCATCCATTAATCCGGACAATATTGAGGCCCAATTGAAGGTTGGCCAGATTTTTCTCCTCGGCAAGATGAGTGCAGAAGCAAGAGACAAGGTCGATTTGGTCCTGGAAAAAGATCCTAAAAATATAGAGGCATTGAACCTTCTTGCGGGAGTGCAGGTTCTGGAAAAGGAACTGGATCAGGCCATAGAAACCCTTAACCGGGTGCTTTCTGAGGACTCTGATAATTTCAAGGCTCAACTCTCTTTGGGCCGTATATTCATTATGAAAAAGGAATTTGATCTGGCAGAAGGGGCTTATTTAAAGGCTATATCCATGGAGCCTTCCTCCCTTGTATCCTATATGGAGCTTTCGCGGATATATGGGACAAAAGGTGAATGGAGCAAGGCGGAGTCAGCGCTAAAAGATATGATCCAGGTGTCAGAGGCCAGATATCAGAACCTCCCTGTTCTTGCGCATTTTTATGAGAGCCGAGGGAATTGGGACCAGGCAGAGAAGGTCTATCAGGAGGCGGCGAGCAGCTCTCCCGGGGATGATATACAGTCCCTTATGAATCTTGGGGGATATTACGCGCGCAGGAAGCAGTATGACACAGCCCTGGATGCGATGAACAGGGCAGCAAGTATCAGGGGTGATGACCTGGAGATCCAGGTGGGCATCGCCCGGATCCTGCTTGATGCGCAAAGATTGGACGAGGCGGGGACCACTATAGATAAAATTTTGGAGAAAGATAAGGGACATGTTTTCGCCAACTATCTGAAAGGGAGGCTACTGCTCCATGATAAGAAGTTTGCAAGCGCCATGGAACGCTTTGATATGGTTCTTAGAGAGAACCCCTCCGGGACAGCTTTTTATTATAAGGCACTTTGTCTGATAGGCAAAGGAGATAAGACCCAGGCAAAACAGGAGCTACTCAAAGCGGTTGAACATGATCCCGGTTTGGTGAATGCAAGGCTTATCCTGGCTGAGTCCTTTCTTAGGGAGAGGGACAAGGAGTCTGCAAGGCAGCATCTGGATGTTGCCCTTGAAAGGTCCCCTGAAAATGTTAAAGGCCTGATCCTGGAGGGTAGTCTGAAGATTTTGGAAAAGGACGCAAAGGGCGCGGAGATCACTTTTCAAAAGGTGATTGAAATTGCGCCGGAGTCTTCGATGGGATATGTCCGGCTCGGATTGCTTTATTCTCTGACCGGCAGGCCGGATGAGGCTGTTGCCTCCGTAAAAAAGGGACTGGAACAGGAACCGCAAAATACAAACATCCTGGCATTATTAGTAAGCATGCATATACGGGGCAAGCGATATGAGGAGGCCTATCAGGAATGCGAAAGGTATAGGCCGGACGCGGGCTCTGACAATGCCAGACTGGGTTTGATTGAATATCTGGAAGGAAAGATTTTTTTGGATCAGGAAGAGTTTGGGAAGGCCCAGCTTCATTTTGAAAAAGCCATAGAAATTGATCAGGCCAACCTTTCTGCCTATGTGGCCCTGGCCAGACTGCATGTAAATCAGGATAATCTTGACGGGGCTATCTCAAAATTCAGGACTATCCTGGAATTGAAACCAGAGTATGTGGCAGGACATATGTCCCTGGGCACACTCTATGAACAGAAGGGTGATATATCCGGGGCAGAGGAGCATTTCAGAAAGGCCCTGGCGCTGCAGGGTGACTTTGCCCCTGCGGCAAACAATCTTGCCTGGATTATGGTGGAACGTGAAGATAATATTGATGAGGCCCTCAACCTTGCTCGGATAGCCAAAGAAAAGATGCCCACCAACGCGCTGGTTATGGACACATTAGGATGGATTTTTTATAAGAAAGGGGTTTATCTGAGCGCCATAGCAGAGCTTCAGGAGAGCCAGGAACAACTTCCTGACAACCCGTTGATCAACTACCACCTGGGTATGGCATATTACGGAAACAACCAGTTGGACGCTGCCGGGGAATTTTTAAGAAAGGCCCTGGAAATAGACCCGAAATTTAAGGGGGCAGATGAGGCACGTGATACCCTGAAGGCGATTTCAGCGTCAGGAGCATAATACTGAGCCCCTTGCCTTCTGGAGGCCTGTCTGTCCGGAGCCGCTTTAATCCATAGGGGACCATGTTGAAAATATGAAACGTTTTCCTTATAGATGGCTGATTCTCTGCATTATCCTTCCGCCCATATGTTATCTCATGACCATCGAACTCCTGGAAGGATACTTCCAGGAGATGGAGACAACCAGGCTAAATACAATCATTGTTCAGGACCATAAGGCCCTTTATGAAGGCGATTACACTGTCACAGAGGAGGTCACCCGAAATACCAGAGAGTATCTTGGCCGAAGTATCAAACACCGCCTGGGCATAAGCTCCAATATTTTAGTTAAGACCAGGGATAACCAGATACTATACCCGGTCCAATTAAGGATCGGGTCAGACAGTTCTGTTGTTGAGTCTGCCGGGAGAGATTTGAATTATCTGGAAGTGGCAGCAGAAAATTACAGGATATTGAACCAGGGCCTGATTGTTTCTGTTACAACTCGGATCAGGCACAACAGCTGGTTGTCCAATTCCATTCTGCTTTTTTACCTCATAGCCGCAATTCTGATTCTATACATTATGATCAGAAAGAGGATTGTCGAGGCAGAAAGAACTGAAAAACAGAATATAGAAGTAATAAAGGAGCTTTCAGGCCATCTGGATCAGGCAGAAATCAGGCTCGGGCAGGTCAAGGATCGGGAGAATGACTATCTTAAGAACATAGGGAGCCTGAAGAAGGAGAGGAAGGGTCTCTCCACAGACATTGATGAACTCCTTGAGGAGATAGAGCAGCTGGAGACGGGGCTGGAAGGCCAGAGGCGCCTTAGGGAAGAGACAGAATATGAAATGCTGCGACTGAGTGACGAGCTTGATCGTCTCAAGGGCAAGCTTAACAAACCTGGAAAAAAAATCAGGAAAGCAGGCAAAGTCCAGAAACGCTTTAAGGTCCTTTATAAGAATCTCATATTCACGGATCGGGCGGTTGACGGGTTCGCCTCCCTGTCGGATGAAGCCCAGTTAAAAGCGGAAGAGGTGATACATAGGCTCAATGAAGACGAATCCATGGTGCCGATAAAGAGGAAGGTTTTTAACAAAGGGGGAAAGGGCCGCGTACTGGAGGTTGATTTCTTTTATTCCGGGCGCCTCTACTTTCAGAAGGACTCCGGATCCATGAACAAAGTAGTTGCTATAGGCACAAAAAACAGCCAGGATCAGGATCTGGCATATATAGCCAATATGAAATGATTGAAGCACTGATACTAAGGATAGACAGACTCAAACCCCTAAGATAATGGCCCTGGCCATTATGGGGGCTTTTCGGTGGGCTGTGGCGGCTTTTCCCTAAACTATATTCAGGAGACAGTATGGCAATGAATAACGAGCCTAAAAAGACAATACTTGTCATAGAGGATGACCTGGATGTCCTTTCTATCCTGGTCAAGCACGTGAAGCTCATGGGCTATGAGGTCATCACGGCTACAGATGGCCTGGAGGGCCTGAAACGGCTGGATGAAGGGGGATATGATCTTGTGATTACAGATATTGTCATGCCCTTTGTGTCCGGGGTTGGTGTAGTGACAGCCATCAAACGTATAAATACTAAAATCCCGATTATTGCGGTTACAGGTTATGGCAAGGAGCCTGAGGCTTTGGCAATGGAGAGGAAAGCAGACATGGTGCTGGCCAAACCGGTGAAGATGACCATACTCAAGGAGCATATTGCTCAACTCCTGGAATCCGGGGAAGAAGATGATGCTAATGTATTAACTCCAGAGGATCAGTAAACGGCGTTTTGTAAGTAGCAGGAAGGAGTCCTCTGGCAATAGATTTTGTGCGGGTTAAGCAATTATGGGGCAGGTTGCGGACCATGAATTCAGTATCCTGGAACGAGCGGTAGAAAATGATAAAAATATTTATAATGAGCGGTAATGATCAGGGACAGAGTTACGAGGTTGAGGGTGATAGAATGACTATCGGCCGGGGCTCAGGTAACGAAGTCAGGATAAGAGAGACAGCTGTGTCCCGTAACCATCTCAGAATCGTAAAAAAGGGCTCAAGCTATCTTATCCTGGACCTGAACAGTACCAACGGCACCTTTGTTAAGGGGACGCCCATCACTCCCGGTGAGGAGATTGAAGTGGAAGAAGGGATTCCGGTTACTTTAGGAAAGACCCTGATTTCCATAGGCAAGGAGTGCCAAAGGATTCCCAGGCAGGCAGTGGAAACCTCGGAGGAGATCA
>JAFDJA010000073.1 GCA_019307745.1 Deltaproteobacteria bacterium
GAAATCAGGGGGCATAATTTTTCCAAACTCAAACGCTATAACCGGCAGGTACATGGATCTTGGTAAGATCGAGAGGATACTGGAAGAGAATCAGGAATCCGTAGTGATCATTGATGAAGCTTACATCGATTTTGGCGGTGAAAGTTGTGTTTCATTGCTCCCTCGATATCCGAATCTTTTAATTGTGCAAACTTTGTCAAAATCCAGGTCTTTGGCAGGTCTGCGGGTTGGTTTTGCGATGGGAGACAGGCAGTTGATTGATGGTTTGAATATTGTGAAAAATTCCTTCAATTCATATCCATTAGATCGAATTGCGATTAAAGGAGCTACTGAGGCAATCAGGGACAAAGCCTATTTTGAGAAATGCTGTGATTTAATAATTAATGCACGAGAATGGACAGCAAAGGCCCTGGAACTCCTGTCTTTTTATGTAGTCCCATCAAAGGCGAATTTTTTATTTATCAAACATGATAGCTGTGATGGTAAATCACTTTATGAGGATCTCAAGATGAGGGGTATTCTTGTACGCCATTTTAATAAACCTGGAATCATGAACTTTCTCAGAGTAAGTATTGGAACATTGGACGATATGAATAAATTTGTTAATGTGGCAAAAGAAATTATTGAAGATAAGTACGGGAAATTGAAATGACACAATAAGCCTTTGCCCGGGATTTTATGACTTGCGACTGTCTGTGAGATGGAGCAGTGTCGGGAGGGTGTATGAGTCTGAAAGAAACCTGGTATTCAGTTAGAGTTGTTTAAAAAAAAATGAGGATATGTCAAAGATTAACCTTTATGAGGAGAGAATTACAATATGGAAAGTGAACTCCTTTGATAAAGCAATTGTTTATTTCTAGGCATAAATCCAGTTATAATTAATGGGACTGAAGTGCTGGGATTCACTTCGAGGATGCAGAAATTCATATTTAAGCTTTAACCAGTTGTAAGCAGGCTTGAATTTTCTCAACTTGCCATCCTCCGGCGGCTTGGAGTATTTTGTTGAGCCATAGAATGCCTCTGAGATTCCTATATGGTAGTCTATTGCAGGATACAGGTATGAGGCTTTAAAGACCCCAACATCCATATTCTCTTTTTTTGCCAGTTCTTTTATCTGATTATTTGTCAGCCGGATCAGGAAAAATTTTGAGACACCTCTTTCTGTGTACTTTACCATAGAGCGGGACTCAGAGCTGGATACATATACGGTATTGACGAAATCCTGACTCCTCAGAAGCTGGGATGCGATTAGTGCCGCGGTCCTTCTTCCTCCGATACTGTGATGACATCCATAATATTCAAACAGCTTGTTCTGGAGGTGTCGGCCAGCCTCGTCTCCTTTTTCATACAGGTCGTTCTGTATATACCTCAGCCATTTTGCCAGATCTTCTGCCGCATCTGCTATGGGCCAGTCGATTTTTACATGAAAGTGAGTAAGGGCATATCTGTTCTTTTTCACGGTGCTGGGGTCCTGCTGAATCAGCAGCGCGTAGTCGACATTTAGCAGGTCATGTATCAGCTGCATAAAATGGGGCTGGTCAAAGTATTTCATGTTCTGGTGGAATTTTTTATATAAGGGGAAATTCGGAAGATATTCCACATTCTTTTTTAATACCTTATTTTCGGGGAAGAATCGGATGTAGTTTTTCAGCTTGGGATCAATCGAGCCTTCACAGAATATTACAATAAAGGTATTGATTAGCTCTGACTCCTTTTCCATGAGTTTTGATTTGGGTTTGAGTGCTTTTTTATCGACAAAACTGTAATCTACATTATTTTTAAGACAGTTATAGAAAGAATCAATAAGGGCAATTTTCATAAGATGTATTTCAAGTGCGTCCCTCATTACCTCATATAGCGAGCGTTGGAGTTTTTCATAATAGTTGAGCTTTTCTCTGTATTTCCACATGAGCCTATACCTGAAGAAGAATTGGAGTATATGAATTTAATTTATTATGGGTATCAATAGAGTGAAATATGTTATAATAATCTAAAGAGAGAGGGGCTAAGTGTCAAGGAAAAAGGGGAAATTTCAAATGGCCGGTATGCAGACGATCGATTTGACAGTGAAGGGTTTCCTCTGACCGGTCGATTATAACCTATTGGAGTTTTAGACTTGATCTTATAATACGGGTAAAAAATGTTTCACTTTGGGGAAAATAAATATTGATTTCTTTAAAATAATGTGCATAATGCAACGTCTTTTAAGGTCAAAGTTAAGCCGGATTGTGTGACAGTCGCCTAATTTATAAGAATTCTGAGATTTAATTAGTTGAAAATGATTCAGGATTTTTCGGACCATGCCAGGTAGCTGTATTATAATCCGGCTTAATTTATTTTAGATAAAACACTCCACAGGATAAAGCTGTGGAACAAATATGTATGATACGGAGTTTGAATGGCAGATATTACAAAATTAAGGAATATAGGTATAAGTGCCCACATTGATTCGGGCAAGACAACACTTACTGAAAGAATCCTCTATTATACAAACAGGATAATCGCTGTTCATGAAGTTAGAGGCAAGGATGGTGTGGGTGCTACCATGGACTCAATGGAGCTGGAAAAGGAGAGAGGGATTACGATCTCTTCAGCCGCGACCTATTGTGAGTGGGATGACCATCAGATAAATATTATTGATACGCCTGGCCATGTGGATTTTACTATTGAGGTAGAGCGCTCATTAAGGGTACTGGACAGCTCAATTCTGGTCCTTTGTGCTGTGGGTGGTGTGCAATCCCAGTCTATTACAGTTGATCGACAGATGAACAGATACAAGGTCCCGAAGATCGCGTTTATTAATAAGTGCGACAGGTCCGGCGCGGACCCTTTCCGGGTGACTGATCAGCTTCGTGAAAAGCTGAACCATAATGCAGTACTCATGCAGATTCCCATGGGACTTGAGTCTGACCTGGCTGGTTTAATTGACCTCGTGAAGATGAAGGCAATCTTTTTTGAAGGTGAATTTGGAGATAATGTCAGGGAATCAGACATCCCCGCTGAGTTCACTGACAAGGCTGTATCAATGAGAGAGGAGATGCTGGACATTGTATCCATGTTCTCTGATGAACTCATGGAAGCCATACTTGAAGAGAATGTAACTGAGGAGATGATTCATAATGCCGTAAGGATCGGCACTCTTTCTCGTGAACTCACCCCGGTATATATAGGCTCTGCATATAAAAATGTCGGGGTGCAACCCCTTTTGAGTGCCATAATCAACTATCTACCATCTCCGGTAGAGGTTGAAAACATAGCTCTGGATATGGATGAGAATGAAAAAGAGGTTGTCCTGTCATCTTCTTCTGATGCCCCAACCGTTGCCCTTGCCTTTAAGCCGGAGGTCACTCCATATGGCCAGCTTACTTACCTCAGAATATATCAGGGATGTATAGAAAAAGGATCAGCCCTTGTAAATACCAGGAGTAAAAAGAAGGTGAAGGTAGGTAGACTTGTCAGAATGCATTCAGATCAAATGGAGGATATCACCAAGGCTGAGGCGGGTGATATTGTGGCCCTTTTCGGAATTGACTGCTTTTCAGGCGATACTTTCACTGATGGCAGTTTTTCTTATTCCATGACATCCATATTCGTGCCGGAACCCGTAATATCTTTGAGTATAAAGCCCAGGGATAATAAATCAGAAAACAATATGGGCAAGGCTATTCACCGTTTTGTCCGCGAAGACCCTACCTTCCGTTCTTTTGTGGATACTGAATCCAATGAGACTATTATTTCAGGCATGGGGGAACTGCACCTGGAAGTATATGTTGAGAGGATGAGACGTGAGTTTGACGCGGATGTGGAGACAGGTATGCCTCAGGTAGCATACAGAGAGGCAGTCTCAAAAAGGGCTGACTTTGATTATATTCACAAAAAACAGACAGGAGGGTCTGGTCAGTATGGCCGTGTCGAGGGTTTTATGGAGCCTTCTGATGATGGAATTTATGAATTTGTAAATAAGATTAAGGGTGGTGTCATTCCCACAGAATATATCCCTTCAGTGGATAAAGGATTTCAATCCTGCTTCAAGAAGGGTGCCCTTATAGGATTTCCAGTGCTTGGTATGAAAATCACTATTAATGATGGCAGCTATCACGCTGTTGACTCATCTGATAAGGCCTTTGCAGCAGCAGCTATTGGTGCCTTCAGACAGGCCTATATGAAGACTGCTCCGGTTATCCTTGAGCCGATTATGAAGGTATCGGTTGAGAGCCCTACTGAGTATCAGGGGAATGTAATGGCTTCTATAAACCAAAGGCGGGGCATGATTCTGAGCACCACAGAGGACGGAGTGTTTACTTCTGTTGATGCAGAAGTGCCCCTTTCCGAGATGTTCGGATATGCCACGACCCTGAGGTCATTGACGCAAGGTAAGGCCGAATTTACGATGGAGTTTTCCAAATACTCAAAAGTGCCTGTGTCAGTGGCCGACAGCCTGAAAAAAGAGCTTCTTGAAAAGTCAAAAAAGTGAGGTGAAAAATGAATTATTTTTTAAAAGTAAGCCCATTGCGGATTCTTGACAAGTCTTCAAGTAAATCGCTGGGCCGCGGTAATCTTGGTGTTCTCATGGCAAGAGCTGGTGTGGGCAAGACCGCTTGTCTCGTACACATTGCCTTTGATAAATTATTCCGCAATGAGAAATTGATTCATGTGGCCCTTGAAGATATGCCGGAGAAGGTTACCTCCTATTACGATGTTATCTTTTCAGATCTAATCAAGGTGCTTGAGAAGGAGGATGATTCCAGCCACAGGATGATACTTGAGCGAAACAGGATGATTCTATCCTATATGAAACACAGCTTTGAGATCAGCCGTCTGAGGGAAAATCTGAACAACCTTATTAACAAGGTAGCATTCAGGCCTGATGCGATTATTGTTGATGGCCTTGATTTTGAAAATACTGAAAGAAGTGTGTTTGAAGGGTTTCAGGAACTTGCTTCCGAATTTCAGGTCGAGATATGGTTTTCCGCGCTTACCCACAGACATAACAAAGAGGTCAATGAGAGGGGTATCCCATATCCATGCAGTACGGTGGATGATCTCATGAGTATTATTGTTCAGCTTGAACCGGATCAGTCAGGAGTCTTTATAAAGATGCTCAAAGACCATGATTTTGAAGTGAGACCTGATGCCAGTGTAAGGCTTGATCCTAATACATTTCTTGTTATTGAATAAGACCTCAGGCATTATGAACCATATACTTGCCTGCCAGCCAGACCAGCAGTAATACGGGTATTCCAATTAATGCAGTAATCAAAAAGAAGGTGGAGTACCCCAAGTTGTCTACAATAGTTCCTGAATAACCGCCAAAAATTTTGGGGAACAGGGTCATTATTGAACTGAAGATTGCATACTGCGTAGCAGTAAATTTGATATTTGTGAGGCTGGATAGAAAAGCTACAAATGCCACAGTTGCAAGACCCGCAGATAGGTTATCAGCGGAAATAACAAAATACAGCATGAAAGTCTGTGCTCCCATTTTTGCAAGTATCATAAATAAAAGATTTGTTGCGGAAGAGAGCAGAGCTCCTAGAAACAATATACGAATAGCGCCATATCTTACTGACAGGATTCCTCCAATAAATCCCCCTGTAAGGGTCATTAAAAGTCCATACACACTTACAATCTTGGCGATCTCTTTTTTATCAAAACCAAGGTCTTGATAAAACACATTGGATATGACACCAAGTACAATATCTGAAATCCTGTAAAGCCCTACAAGAGTCAGCAGAAGACACGCAAGGCCGGTACCATAGCGGTTGAAAAAGTCTTTAATAGGATCAACATAGGTTTGCCTGATAACATTTATTTGAACAACCCTGGCCAGGATGAAAAGCCTGGCAATAATTATCCCTGTAAGGATTCCTGCTCCTAACCTTGATGTTTCGATAAGAAAGCCTGCCAGATGTTTGTTGCTGAAAACTTCAGTTAAAGTTGCTTTCATTTTTCCTGCCATATCCGCACTGAAATAAAATGTCGTAATAAAACCTATAACTGCGCATATAAATATAATCATGAGCCCAAAATAGTCTCTGGATTCAAATGTTTCTACCCTGTCTTCATTTATGCCTGGTTCTTTGATAATAAGGGTTGTGGTAATGCCAACCAGCATTGTACAGGCCATAATCAGGTATGTTTGCTTCCATGCCAGGTAGCTATATGCCCCTTTTTCAGAGCCAAAGTAACTGGCAAGATATAATGCGCCCGCGCCTACCACCAGGTGAGCGCCTATTCTATACCCTGCAACATAAGTGGATGACATCAGGGCCTGGAGTTCTTCCCCTGCTGATTCAATTCTGTATGCGTCAATTACAATGTCCTGGGTTGCGGATGAAAATCCAAGCATTACGGCTGCAAAAGCCATGAAGACTAGGGATTGGTGGCCTGATTCTGGATTGTTGAAAGCCATCCAACAGATCGCGGTAATTACTGATATCTGTGAGACCAGCATCCATCCACGCCTTCTGCCCAGCAGCCTAGTTAAAACAGGAAATGGCAGCCGGTCAATCAGAGGCGCCCATATGAATTTGAAAGAATATCCTAATGCTGCCCATGCGAAAAAAGTAATAGTGGAACGCTCAACACCTGCCTCATTGAGCCAAAGGGAAAGGGATGAAAATATCAGCAGGATGGGGATTCCAGCAGAAAAACCCAGAAAGAGCATTGTAATAACTTTGGGATGCAAAAAGTTGCCCAATGTCTCTTTCCATGTATTGAGTGTTTTTTTACTTTGATTCATTTGACGGACCCTTAAGAGATATGGTTTAACGTTTCTGCGGTCAATAAAAAGATGTAATGGGCAGGTATGAGCCAGCACCCTGTTCAACATTGATTCTCAGAAACTAAGACCTGAGACCCCAGGATAATACGGAGATAGAAAATATATTGTTGTTGTTATCGTGTTGTTATCATGATGACTCTTAACAGTAAAGCGCTTAAACTATGAAGTTGAATATCTGAATTGATGTTGATAGGACAGCCTGATTATGATATCTATTAAGCCTTTTCGAGTGAAAAAGTCCTGTTTAAGCGTATGTGAAAAACATTTTATTTATATGGACTCCCTAAAATACTTCCCCCTTTTTTTTAAAGGAAAGACTTAATATGAAGGCAAAACGTAATAATTTGTGTCCCTGCGGCAGCGGTATGAAATACAAGAAATGCTGCATGGATAAAGGAAACAAAGAGGGGGGTGACCTCAAGGCAGAGTATCTTAAGAAATATGGTATTAAACTTAAGAATGAGATTGATATTGCTGGTATCAGAAAGGCAGGTGTTCTGGCCGTTAAAACCCTGGAACTGGTAGAACCTTATCTGAAGCCCGGTACTAAAACAGATTATATAAATCAAATTGTACACGATTTTACTATAAAGAATAACGCTGTTCCCGCTCCGTTAAACTACCGGGGCTATCCAAAGAGTGTTTGTATATCCATTAATGAAGAGATTTGCCATGGAATCCCTGGGGACCATGAGTTGAAGGATGGAGATATAGTTAATATCGATGTCACTCCAATCCTTAATGGATACTATGCAGATACAAGCAAGACCTATTTTGTGGGCACGCCTTCCAGAGAAGCAAAAAAGATTGTGAGTGTGTCAAGAGAGAGCCTCAAGAGCGGTCTTGAGATGATCATGCCTGGTAACACCACAGGCGATATTGGCTGGGCGATCCAGAAGTATGCTGAATCACAGGGTTGCTCGGTGGTCAGAGAATTTGTAGGGCACGGCCTGGGATTTGGGTTTCATGAACCGCCACAGGTTCCCCATTATGGTAACAGGAGAAAAGGTATCGAACTCGTACCCGGTATGGTCTTTACCATAGAGCCCATGATCAACCTGGGAGTAAAAGATCTTTATATCCTGGATGATAAGTGGACAGCCGTTACCCAGGACGGCGCCCTTTCTGCCCAGTTTGAACAGACAGTCGTTGTTACAGAGGATGGCTATGAGAGCCTTACTCCTTATGACCTGGACAAACTTTTTTTCCCTTGATCCACCATGATTTCGGAGTTTATAGAAAATGCCCGGGGGCTGGGTTTTATTGGAACAGGGTTTTCAAGACCTCAACGCCTGCCCGATTTTGATAAGTTCTTTTCATGGATAGCTTCCGGTAAAAACGCGGATATGACCTGGCTTGAACGGAATATAGAACTCAGAAAGGATCCCGCGGGCCTGCTTCCTGGTTGCAGAACCATTATCTCTTTGGCTTTTCCCTATCCATCACCGAAAATTTTTACTGCTGACAATTTTTCTGTCTCAAGATACTGCAGACCTGATATGGAGGACTATCACACTAGGCTTAAGGAATTGTGCAAGGGGTTGACCGGGATAATAAAACACTATTTCCCGGGCAGCAGGTCCAGGATTTGTGTGGATTCTGCCCCGATTCTGGAAAGAAGTTTTGCTCACATGGCGGGGATTGGATTCATTGGAAAGAACAATATGCTTATTTTGCCTGGATATGGCTCATATCTTTATCTTGCAGAGATACTTACTACGGCAGAGATTACTTTTAAACCTGTTGATCCTATAGAGAGTGAGTGCGGGGAATGTAATCTCTGCCTTGATGCATGCCCTGCCAGCGCACTTGAGGGACCTTTCAGCCTTGATGCCTCCAGGTGCCTTTCTTATCTGACTATTGAGCTTAAGGAGCCTATAACCGTGGATAATCGGATAGAGATGGGGAACTGTTTTTTTGGATGTGACAGATGCCAGGAGGTCTGTCCTCACAATAGCGAAAAATCAGCAGGAGAGACAATACTCCCCTCAACAAATGAATTTTTGAGTATGGATGAAGATGAGTTTATAATGAGGTTTGGCACCAGCGCCTTTGCAAGGCCGGGACTTGATAAAATCCAGTCAAATATCCGGACTGTCAGGGATCAGGTGAGGAGGCAGCCTCTCTTCCCAGGTCAAATGCGTCCTGAAGTGCTGTAGGGTGCCCTTTTACAGCAGTTTTGTTTTCCATCCTTCTGTAAAAAATCCCTCTCTCATAGCTCATGTCCAGTGCGTCATAAAAGTATTTTACAGTCAATTCTGTTCCTTCAAACAGGTTCTGTCCGCGAGTCGCGCCGACTGCTATAAGGTATCCTTTACCGCCCTCATATTTCGCCTGTTTATCTTTACTTTTCATCTTCGTCCTCTTGACCCATATAGACTGAGTCCGGTCAACAAGGGCCTTGGTCTGAGCAGGAAGATTGTAGAAAAAGATGGGGATTGAAAGAAAAATTATATCTGACTCCTCAAGAAGGGGGTAGACAGGCTGCATTGCATCTTTAATGACACATTGACCTGTCTCGTCACACCCTCCACATTCGATGCATCCGCTTATATCCAGGTCGCGTACATATATTCTTGAAACCTCTGATCCTGATGCAGCTGCGCCTGCAAGGGCTTTGTCAAGAAGCTGGTCACTGTTTCCACCCTTGCGCGGGCTGCCATAGATCCCAAGTGTTTTCAATTTAATCGTTACCTCCTGTTTGATGCGGGCCAGATTGCTCAGTAAATTTGCTCTTTTTGTTTTCAATAAAATCTTATGGGCCGGTTGTCAAGGATCAAATAGAGTGTATCATGTTGTCTTTGTGCTAAAATGCTGTTATGAATGGAAGACAAAATCATTATATCTGACAAGGGGGAAAGAATATGACTGATGAACACATTCATGATCATGTCTGGCCTGAAGGAGTGCCGTTTGAGGTGAGAGGATATGATAAGGCCCTTTTTAGTATCCTTGATGATTCGGCCCGGGAATATCCTGACGCTGTCTATACGATTTTTAATGGTGCTGTCCGCACTTTTTCGCAGGTGCGGGATACCGCTGACAGGGTGGCAAATTTTCTTGTGTCAAGGGGGATCAGGCCCGGGGACAGGATCGCCGCCTTTCTTCCTAATATTCCTCAATATCCGGCAATATTTTTCGGAATACTCAAAGCAGGCGCAGTATGTGTTACCTGCAATCCCATGTACAAATCAAATGAACTGAATTTTCAGTTAAAGGACTCCGGTGCAAGGGCTGTATTTGTTATGGATCATGAGCTCTTTTATACCACCGCGTGTGAGGCTGTTGTGGGGACTGATGTTGAAACCGTAGTTATCTGTAATATAAAATCCAGTCTGCCTCCTGTGAAGCGGTTTCTTGGATCTATCCTTGGAAAGATTCCCAGGGCAAAAAAACACAGCCCAGATCATTTCATGTTTGACAGGGAGGTGAAAAAGGCTCGGCCTGAGTCCCCGCCTGTATCAATAAATCCATTGGAGGATAACGCTCTTATCCTTTACACCGGGGGAACCACAGGAGTGCCCAAGGGGGCATGCCTGACCCATGCAAATCTTCTGTCAGATGTTATGATACTGCATGAGTGGATCAGACTTGGGAAGGACAATCAGGATAATCAGGCTGAAAAAATTGAAAAAGGCGGTTTGCATACCTTTTTGGGAGTGCTTCCGTGGTATCATGCCTTTGGCCTCACATTGTGTATGCTTTTAAGCTGTTTCACTGCGTCCCGTCTTGTTTGCGTCCCTGATCCCAGGGCAGGAAAGCCACCTTTCACAGATATGCTGAAGTTCATTGAGAAATACAGGGTAACCATCATGGTGGCAGTTCCCACAATATTCTCCGCGATTTTAAACCACCCTCTTGCCAAAAGGTTTGACCTGTCCTCTTTGATGGCCTGTGGATCCGGTGCCTTTGCCATCACTGCTGATGTGGTTCGACAATTTGAAGAATTGACGGGCGCGATAATATTCGAGGGATATGGTCTCACAGAGACCTCACCTGTAATTACGGCGAATCCTACAAATAGAGCCCAACGAAAGGTGGGGACAGTTGGATTATGCCTGCCTGGTGTCGAGATAAAGATACTGGATATAAAGGTGGCCCTTCAAGAGATGCCCCAGGGTAAAAACGGCGAGATAGCAGTATGTGGCCCGCAGGTTATGTCAGGATACTGGAACAAACCTGATGAGAACGATCTGGTATTCAGGGAGATTGACGGGAAAAAGTTTTTTCTGACTGGAGATATCGGGTATCTTGACGACGATGGTTACGTTGTCATTGCAGACCGGAAAAAGGATATGATACTTGTAGGCGGTTTTAATGTATATCCGGCAGAGGTAGAAGATGCACTCCTTCAACATCCGGATGTGGCAATGGCCGCAGTAATCGGAGTAACTGATTCCCAGAAGATTGAAACGGTTAAGGCCTTCATTCAGCTTAAAGCTGATTCAGATGTCTCAGAAGATGATATTAAGATGTTCTGCAAATCAAAGATTGTCGGATATAAATGCCCTAAAGAGATCGAGTTCCGTGAGAAGCTTCCTGTGTCTGTTATTGGCAAGGTACTGCGAAGAGAGCTTCGAGAATGAAATGAATTATTATCCTTGAGTTTTACTTATCTTTTTCCAGCATTGAAAATAGGAATTAGTGCTTTACTCTTTTCAATGTAGTTCGGATATTTGCTAAAGGATGAATGATAGAAGAAACAGGATAATTGAATTAGAAAAATTTGTTGACATGGATTAATAAAACCAACCTGGGTTTGAGGTCATTGTGGACAAAATATGTTCCATGAAACAAATTATTGTTTTAGACAATTAGCCTGGTATGTGTGAAGGAGAAAAATGTATAAGAAATTCAGACGAGTGAGATATAAAATTATAGTCATTACTATATTATTCTCCCTTACTTTTATTCCAATTCAACAGGTATGGTCTGGTGAAGGCAGTTCGGCAGTATTGGAAAGTGCTATAAGGCAAGGAGTAGGAACGGGAAGCTCCAGTGCTGACAAGACCGCTGAAGAACTCGCCAAGTCCTCGAGCGCGGGCAGGGCAGGGATAGGTGTAACCACAGGATTGAGCTCCACAGGCATAGCAGGTATTGCGGCTGCAGTGGTTGCTTTGGTTGGTGTTGTAGCAACAGCACAGACATCAACATCAACCTCAAGCCATCATTAATAAAGATGAGGTTTTTCTAGCCGTATTAGATGCTAATGCATTATCCATGTTTAATTCTTTGGGAAAAGATTAGTGGTTCAGGTTCCAGTCATAGAATAGATATTCAACCTTGATGGTATCCATATGCTCTTTGAGATATTCTGCTTTCTTGTCCTGTTCCAGATATTTCATTATGAATTGGAGAATCTCTCTTTTGGTTCCAAAGTCCTTTTTATACCAGTTAAATATTTGAGACAGGAATATCTTATCCTCTTCCTCCACAATTACCACCTCTGAACTATTAATAAAATTTCTGGTGGCCAGTTCCAGCTGACCAGAGATGGATTCTTCTTCATAGAACCCTATTGGAGCACAGGAACGCGATCCGCACACCAGGGCAAAGTGGATCTGGGGAATTAATTTTTCCAGGCTGAATTTTAATCTTGGATCATCCTTTTTAAAGACAGAAAATGGTTTATAAGGTGGTCTGGCATTACACCTTAGTATGCCATGCTCAATATCATCAGGAGAAAATACATGACCACTGATTTGATAAGAAATTTTTGAGAAGAAATTATCTATTTCCCGCACGGAGGCAATGATGTCGGTCTCCATTATACCGTGAACTACTATAACATTATAGAGATTTATCCAGAAGGCAAGCCTCTGCTCAAGGGATGACAGATCCATCAGGTCAAAGGAATGGAGTCGTGCTGTAATCGATTGATAGTTTTTATACTCAGGAGAATTCTTGATTGCGTCATAATCAATGATCCCTTTATCAATATTGAAATACCTCTTTTTCAGCTCTACTATTCCCTTCATGAGGTCTGAGGCAATATCGATTGATGGGTGTGGCAATGAGTCTGTAACAGGGTTGAGGAGGACCATGTTTTTTAGTTTTCGAGTTTTTGTTGTCCTGAACCATGAAAGGGAGTGTCTGTCTTTTTCGTAGTACTCATGTATAAGCTGGATAAATAGAGCGGCTGTCCAGGAGAAGTTGGGAGACCCATATCCTTGACCTGTCTGAGAATCAAAGTATTCATGGAATCCAAAACGTATAGGGAGCTGGAGGATATCTTTTTTCATTGCATCCGCCTTCACTCTGTACCCATACCTCTGTAATCCCTGGGATAGCATCCAGTTTATGTTGATCCATACAGGTCCGCGCCAATAATTTTTCGGATCAAAATCCTCACTCATCATGTCATAGTTTGGAATAGTAAAGCAGTTGCCCTGATGCAGGGCGCAGAATGAAACAGAATCCATTGTTTTGTAAAGGATACCTGCCTGCTCTTCAGAAGCCGCGCCCCCGAAAAGGGGCATAAAGTTTGCCGCAGTGCCCGCATGAAGAAGTTCTCGGTTTGGTACATCAAAGGATTCAAATCTCTGGCACTCAGTACACCAAAGACCCTGAGAGATAGCTTTTGAAGTCTGCTTGCTCCATTCTTCCACTTCGGAAGTATCATTATTTGCAATACGGGCTATCTCCAAAAGGTCTTGATTGGCCCGGCAGAGTATGGAATTAAAAAGGATGTCTTTGATCATAAACGGAGATTCCTGATAGATATCCTCCTCCCTGTATTTGAGTCGTTTGAACAGGTCAACAAGAAATACGTACCGGTCATAGTCATGATCAGTCGGCCTGTACTCGGCCTTTACGCCATGCCCAAGATCTTTTCTTTTGTAAGGGGGTAATTGCTCCTTGTTGATTTTTATATTTTTCAGGGGTTGATCCCAAGCCGGGGAATTATCAAGGCCGGATTCCCATGGGTGCCTGATGCTCACAAGCCCTGATTTTTCAGGATCTCTGAATCTGTAGAGGTAACGATGTGTGGAAAGTAATTTGGGATAGATATGTTTTAAAAAATCCCGGCAACTTTTTTTGTCTTTGGCATTCTTATAGATGTATAGACATGCAATGGTGACAAGTGGAGGCATGGTGATTCCGCTTGTAAGTCTTCCATCAGGCACTTCCCAAAAGTCAGGCTCAGGAAAATAATGCCCCAATACCTTTGGATTAAAAACTATCTGGGGGAGCATGCCATTATCCCATTGATTATTTAAAAGGGAGATGATCTCCTGTTGAGCCCTTTTCTGGTTATAGGAGGAATATCCTATTGCAATAAAGCCTGAGTCCCAGTTCCACTGATGGGGATACAGGCTGGGGGAGGGTTTGGTATAGGCCCCTGTCCAGTTGTTATCCAATATCAGTATGGCCTTTTTCTGATATCGTCTAAACCCACTGGTCGATAAAAAATTAATCAATTTATCGTCTCTCAGAAAAGATTATGATCCTATAGGTGAGGAGGGTGATAAGATATAGCATTTTACATATAAATTATATGGAAAAGAGAGTAGTGTGTCAATGGATAGTAAACGATTGTCATCGTCTGTCAAATTTAAAAAAAATAGAAAAATATTTAAGAAGAATCTTATGATATGTCTTATATGCTAGAACTATTACAAAATACTGCTTTGACATTGACTAGGTTTAGTTCAGTTTGGTAAACTTAAAATTTAAATATTGAAGGGTTAAGGTGTTTTAATTTCGAAATGCAGTCAAACCTCGATTAAGAGGTTAAGGGCTTAGAACCTCAATCAAAGATCCCCCCATATTTGACGTAAGAGCCAAGAGCGGACTTGACTCTCCAGACCTAAGCGTCAAAAGGAGGTTTAATCCCTTTTTAAAAATAATTAGTTTCCAGGATGGCTCGCGACAACGCCAGACTGCAATTTTATGGCAGCCATAATGATTGAAGGAGTTGATTATGTCTAGGGCAACACTTGGCAATACTCAATTATTCAAACTTTTTCTGTTTGTTGTTGTACTCTCCGGCACAGCCTTGTGTATGCACCCTGCTGCTGCCGCACCATCACCCGAGCTGTGGCCGCGCTGGCAGACCCAAGTGTCAGATAGTACTCAAATTGTGGATCACAGCCCTTGGGACATATTTCTGGAAAAGTATCTTGTCACCAATCATCCGTCTGGCATCAACCGTCTCCGCTACGGTAATGTTACGTCAGCGGATCATCAGGCCCTTGACGGGTATCTCGTGCAACTGCAGCAGATCAGGGTTTCGCAATTGAACCGTAACGAACAAAAGTCTTACTGGGTTAACCTGTATAATGCCCTGACTGTTAAGGTTGTTCTGGACCATTATCCTGTGAAAAGCATCACGGACATTG
>JAFDJA010000074.1 GCA_019307745.1 Deltaproteobacteria bacterium
GGGGGTAGCTGTACCAGTTGTGTACCATTCGCGAATAAAAAGAACTTTCTCTGTGTCCTCTGTGACTCTCTGCGAGAGATATATAAAAAAGGGTTCATATGTTTCACTTTATTCAAAATCTGAAGGGAGAGGTTCTATGAAAAATTTCACTGTTTCTTTATTTGGTGCCATAACACTAATGTTTGCAATTAATATCGGAATGGCCAATGCTGCCGTAATGCAGGGATGGATACTCAACCATGCAAATGATGTGGATGTTAACAATGATAAGGCGATTACTGTTGACGAATTATTGGGACATGGACGTAATGCAATAGCGGCTTTGGATAAGAACAAAGACGGAAAGCTCACAGAAGATGAATGGAATGTAGGGGAAACCCGTGAAGAGAGACGCAGATATGCTTTCAGCATTTCCACCGTTGTGAAGCAACATGGATGGATTCTCGCCCATGCAAAACAGTTAGACATTGATAAGGATGGGATTATAACCAGGTTGGAGTTGATAACACATGCTGTAGAAGCGGTAAAAGCATTAGATAAAAACCAAGACGCCATATTAACAGGGGATGAATGTCCTAAACTGGCTACCGGTGAAGCAGCAAAAGGCAAGAAATAAAAAATGACTTTGGTACTACAGCAATGATTTCAGTCTTTTTCCCAGACCTCTCATGGCCGGTTATTAAGGATATCTCACAAGGCGAAAGCCCAGGTTGTCATATTTCTCATCAGGCGCGTTGTTGCTCCGACTCCCGCTACGAGTGTATCCGGGCAAATCGCAACCACCTCGGAGAACCCGGTACGAAACGTCAGGAGGACCCATAGGATCGATTACAGAACACCCGATTGCTTTATTTATATTTTCTGATATACACAAGGGTGACAAACACCTGATCTTAGCCCTGTAATACTGTCCGGGATCCTTTCATGACCACCTATTATAACATAACCATCAGGAACAACTCCCTCTAATATGTTTTCAAGGATTGGAACCTTGATTTCTTCTCTATAATAGGTCAAGAGACTGTTTCTTATGAACAGAATGTGACAGCCCCTTACAAGAGGTCCCTTCAGATTGTCGTGTACCACCCAAAGGATCCTTTTTTTGAGTGATTCCTTTACTGCATATTTCCTTCCCCTTATCCCAAGAAAGCAGCTTGCCATGAAATCATAAGGCATCTCCTTTAGGCTTGTCTCTGTATAGATCCCATCCAGCGCTCGTCTGATATAATAGGGGTTTAGATCGCTTGCAACTGCCCTGAGTTCTGGAACCCCTTTGTGCTGACCTTTAAAGGTATCCCAGCATATCTGAAAGGTGTAGACTTCTTCCCCTGATGCGCATCCTGTAAACCAGACTCGAACCTCTTTTTCAGAGAGCAAACAGGGCAAAATATCTTGAACAAGCATCTGCCACATTGCCTTGTCCCGAAAAAATCTGCTTATGGGTACGCTCATAATCCGGTAAAATTCATGCCTAAGAGGCAGGCTTCTTGCCATGAGGTCAAGATATCCATCTACTGTTCCACAATCCAACTGCACCATATGATGGGTAAGGCGCTTTTTCACCCCTTTTCTTACCTTTCTATACCCTGACCATGAGTAGGAGAAGTGATCAAGAATCTTACGAAACTCATAATCGTTCATTAGGTGCTCCTTTATTGGAAAATCTGATATTCCCATTAATAGGAGTGGCAATTCAATGGAGGTTTAATAAATATTTTGATATAAGATAAAAAGAAGGACAATCCTCAATTAAACAAACAACTTGACGTGATTTCTATGATCCAGGTATCCAAGGGTCAGGCTTCGATTAGCTTTTAGCTTGTTTTAAGTAATTATCGTTCCAAAAGTAGAGCGTGTTCTTGAATTTTAAAAATATTAACTACAAGGTAGAGTTCCTCATTTTAGTGGACACTTAGATAAACCTCAAGTAAATAGAAAAGGAATTTTAGATGTCCATGAAAATGGGGAAACAATAGTGAGGTGAATAATGAAAATCACAATAGTGGGCGCAGGTAATATCGGTAAATTGTTCGGCGCCTTGCTGGCTGAGACCGGACAAGATGTCACCCTGGTCGATATTCAAAAAGATCTTGTCAAGGCTATCGAAAATGATGGCATCACAATCGAAACTTCTGAAGGAGCAGTCAAGACAGCGCGGCCTAAAATTACCAGTGACATTAAAACCATCGGTCCATCCGATCTGGTCATTATCGCTGTAAAAGGCTACGCCACCCGCAGCGCCATGCAAAACGCCATGGCAGTGGTCGGTCAAGGCAGCTATGTAATGTCCGTGCAAAACGGCGCTGGCAATGTAGAAATCATCTCTGAGATTTTAAGAGATGAAACCAGGGTGATCGGCGGCATCTTTCTTTGCGTCATTACCACGCTGAAACTCAATCACATCCTTTGGGTTACAGGTACCGGCGGATTAAAATTCGGGCCTGTAAAAGGCCGAATCAATCCTATGATCCAAAGTGTGGCGAATCTGTTCACTCAAATAGGTATCAATACCACTCTTTCTGACAATGTTCAGGATTTAATCTGGAGCAAGCTTCTGCTCAACTCACCGCTTTCCCTGGCAACAGTATTAGGCATCTCCAACGACGAATTTCTCAAGTATCCTTCCACCCGCCAGATGGTTCGCCTGATCGCGGAGGAAGCAATTGCCGTGGCCCGGGCCATAGGGATTGATCTGCCCAATGCCCAGGACCCGATCGATCCTTTGTTGAAAACACTGGAGGGATTTAAAAAATCAGGCAAGAAACCAAAGTGTTCAATGCTTCAGGATATGGAGGCAGGCCGCAGGACCGAGATCGACACCATAACCGGAAGCATTGTAAGGGAAGGGAGAAAACAGGGTGTTCAGACACCGGTAAACGAAGCACTCATGCTGCTGGTCAAAGCCATGGAAGAAAAGAGTCTTGGCATTGAAGAGAAGCATTGAGGGGCTGCCTGCATACTTGAACCAATACAGAATCACATAATTAACCAACTTCCTTTTTATACAATTCCGGGACAAACTTGGGCAATTGTCCCATCTCCTCTACATTATGCCTGCGTATGGCATCAAGGAGCCATTGAGGCGTTTTAGCCGGCCATCTAAATGTAGAACGCATCCATGTCCCATAAGGCGCGGCCTTAATTACGTGTGTAGCACAACCATAAGGCACATCATCAGGGCCGAGAAAACTGGACCATCCGGCACCGGTTGATTTGTCAAAAGGCGATTCACTTGGGTGCTCCTGACGCATGCGCAGCTCGCAAACGGGCAAATCGCCGAACTTCTGCACTGAAATTTTAATAGAACCACCACGTCGTCCCTCTGTTGGAGGAATTACCCATCTCCATGAAACATGATCCTCTGGATGCCATTCCTTGTAGTATTTATCAGCATGGGGGAAGAACCAGGAGACCATCTCCGGTGTGATACCGTGCAACTCATGTTCAACAACCAGGTCCACGGTCTCACCATTTGATTCTTTAAATGCCTTAAGGAAAACTCCAACCACATCAACACTATTGTTTTCCATTTTCATTATCTCCTTTTTATCATTGCCGGATAAAACAGATTATGTTCTGAAAGCTTCACTTAGGACGGGGCGCTTCACGCTTAGGAGGAACAGGCGAAGTGAGCGGTTTGCATAAAATCTCTTTAACCCTGAGTTCAAAAAAATTATGGACGTTAGCTGGAGTAAGTACTACCGCAGCATCACAACCTCCTCCCTCTCTTCCGGTACCGCCCATAGCTATAACATCCTCATCGGTTCGTGCCAGGGCGGCGTCGGCGGCCATTGCGGCAACTTCACATGCCACTTTTATTCCCGGTCCGAACATACGCAGTGTATGTGCTATTACCTCTCCGAGTCCGAAACCGTTAAACTGGTTACGCGCGGCTGTACTTATTCCGGCAAGGGCGTGAGTGGCATTAATAATTTTACCTCCCTTGCTCTCAATTATTCTTCTATTTTCATCGGTAAAGGGATTGACATTTGGAGGATAGCGCATAAAGCCCGTGGCATAACCAACAACCACAACATTCATTCCCCTGCAGATTTCTACAGCCTTTACTCCGGTTTTACCGGTTGTTGAGGCCAGTACGATGGTCTTGATTCCCAATTCTTCCGCCCGCTGTTTAGCAATATTGAGAACCTCATTTGTGTTTACGTCACCAGATTTTTCAAAATAAACTATCTTGGCTTCCATTTTATTCTCCTCCTTTAATTTATGCTCATTAATTCCATCCCAAACTTACCGAAATGGCCATATGCAAGTCAAGTTGAAACATTTTTTTCATCAACCTTGTCCGTGCAAATCCCTTTCAATTCTTTTTTCACAGAAAAGAGGACTACCGGCTTTCATTAGTAATATTTAAATTTATTGACACGATATTCACGTTTACGTATTCTTTGAGACGAAATTAGACATATAATAATTGCGTCCCAAAACTTCAATTATAATCAAAGAGGAGGATACTCCGTGGAAAAGCAGGTTTTAATAGGTGTGACCGAATCCCCCTATTCCAGGAAGGCATTAGAATATGCGGCGGGAATGGGATCAATCATAAAACAACTTCATTACACTCTTTTGAATGTTCAACCCCAAATTTCAGATTTTCTGCTTGAGGATGCAATAACCAGCGTAAAAGCCGGAGAGGCACTAAAAGATCTAAAATCAATAAATAGTGACCACTCGAATAGCATATTAAATGAGTCAAGGAAAGGAATGATAAGATTAGGGATAGACGAGAATCGAATCCATACAGTCAGTCTGGAACAGACCATGGGAACTGCAAAACAGATCTTGGATTATGGCAAACAGACTCGGAGTGATGCTATTGTCATGGGTAAAAGAGGAGTTTCTCATCTTTTGGAATCCTTTATTGGAAGTGTCACTAACACTGTTCTGGAACACACAAGTGTTACACCTGTATGGGCGATAGGAGGTAATGCAAAACCTTCAAGAATTTTATTAGCTATTGATGGTTCTGAAAGTGCTTTGAGGGCTGTTGATCACGTCAGCTTCATGGTTGGCGATAATACCGAAAGTACAATTAGTCTGCTGCATGTTACTCCGAGACTCAGGGATTATTGTGCCATAGAATTCGATGAAGAAAATAATATTATGGAGGATTATCTTGTCAAAGGCAATAAACAATGCGTAGACAGTTTTTATATTCACGCAAAAAAAATCTTTAAAGATGCCGGCCTGAGTGAAAGTCAGATAAGCATAAATGAGATAAAGAGCACACTAAACATTGGGAAAACCATTGTGGAGGAGGCAGCAAAGGATAATTTCAGCACTATAGTTGTTGGCACAAGGGGATTAAATAAATCATTCTTTATGGGAAGTGTAGCATCCTACATTCTTGCGAACGCACAGGATTCTGCAGTATGGCTTGTCCCGTAAGTACTGACCGTTAGTTTTGGTCACATACAGATCCTGCCGTTGCAGGCCTCTATGATTACCCCCTGGTTTCTGTAAAATTATCGGCTAATATATCTTCACACCCAACCTGCAAAGACAGATATCCTAAGGGATAACAAAGGATTATCTGAATCCTCCACCATTTATCGCGGCCCCGCTAAAATCGTGATTGAAAAAATTTTGACTCCCGAGCATATTACCTATATGATATGTATCAAAATAAGGCATTCTGGAACCGTCTCCGCAGGATTGGGCGCGCGGCCAGCTCTGCTGTTAAACGAACTTTATCCCGGTCTGGCAAAGTAAGCCGTAGCAGGCAGATGGCGTCGGATTCAGGAAATATTGACAAACGGGGACAGTCGATGAAAATACTGGTAACAGGTGGTGCAGGTTATATTGGGAGTCATACATGTCTAGAACTTTTGGAGGCAGGACACGAAGTTATTGTTGTAGATAATCTTATTAACAGTAAAGAGGAATCCCTTAAAAGAGTAACAGAGCTTGCCGGAAAGGCAATAGCATTTCATAAGGTGGACCTGCTCGACAAAGATAGTCTAAATCTTGTTTTTAAAAAATCATCAATCGACGCTGTAATCCATTTTGCCGGGCTTAAGGCAGTTGGTGAATCTGTCACTATCCCCCTGAGTTACTATCATAACAATATAACCGGCACACTGATCCTTTGTGAACTTATGGAACAATATAAGGTCAAGGACCTGGTCTTCAGTTCATCTGCCACGGTTTATGGTGATCCGGAAAAGGTGCCTATTAAAGAGGATTTTTCGCTCTCGGCGACCAATCCGTACGGTCGGACCAAACTGATGATTGAGGAAATTCTCAAAGACCTCTATGTTGCAAATGATACCTGGAATATTGCCCTTTTACGCTATTTTAACCCGGTGGGCGCGCATGCAAGCGGCAGGATTGGAGAGGACCCCAACGGGATTCCCAACAATCTTCTGCCATATGTCTCTCAGGTGGCAATCGGCAGACTAACTGAACTCGCTGTGTTTGGGAATGATTACCCAACACCCGATGGAACTGGAGTCCGAGATTATATTCACGTTGTTGACCTAGCGGTTGGTCATATCAAGGCGTTGGAAAAACTTAGATCAAATCCCGGGGTTGTCACATATAACCTTGGAACAGGCAAGGGTTACAGTGTACTGGAGATTGTGTCAGCCTTTGAACATGCCTCAGGGGAAAAGGTCCCCTATAGGATTGTGGGACGCAGGCCCGGTGATATAGCAACCTGTTACGCAGACCCTTCAAAGGCAAAAAACGAGTTGAACTGGTCCGCAAAAAATGGGATTCAAGAAATGTGTAATGATGCCTGGCGCTGGCAATCGAACAATCCAGACGGCTATGAATAAATATAAGCTCTTTCCATATAACCTGTCATGGCACCCCCGCTTTATCTCCTGAACCTCCAGCCATTTGAGAGAAAATCCATGTTCAAGAACCTTGACCACAGGATACTTTGGAACCCCCCTTTACCAGTCCTCTGTCCCGTGACAGTCGCCGACCAGGTCGGAACAACTTCTATTGCTGCTACTGTAGGTGCCACCACCACTGAATGAGACCTCAATACTTTTGTTGATATGCAGTGACTTGTCCTTAATTGTGTCATTGGGGTTTACTACGCTGCTATGGCATTCGGAACAGTTGTTTTCTTTGTGCTTTTTATGTTTTCCAGAGAGTTCACCTGGTATTGAGGAATGGCATGAACCGCAATCCATAGAGGTGCTTGATGTCCAGAAGATGTCATCACTATCTGTTTTGCCGTTTCCATGACAGTATATCAAACTGCATGTGGCATTTGCCTGATTGTAGGCTGCACTGCTCCCTGCTATGGGAGAAAAGATCATTTCCGCCCCTCCTGTAAGGTCAATATGGCCGGAGTCATCAAATGAGGAGTAGTCTGTATGACACAGAGAACAGTTCCATGCATTATGAAAATCACCTTCCTCCAGGTGCGCGGTATGTGCTCCTACCTCCTTGTCTGAATAAAGGGTTTCTCCATGAACTCCTTCAGGGGGTGATCCCTGCTGGTTGTCAGTTCCGCCATGGCAGAATGTACAGTCAGTCTTCCAATCAGGGATGTAGTCTATATGACAATCATTGCAGGATGAGCCTGAGTCACCGCCATCATACGATAAACCGTGGCAATCCTGGCAGTAGACAGTGTCTTCATAAAAAGTATATCCATGCTGGGTGAGGTCATCCCAACCTTCAGGGTGAATGTCCCCTTCTGCCTGAACAGTTCCATCTATATGTGTGCCGGAATCCACAAGGATATTGCCTTCTGAGTCTACTGTGGACAAGTGGCATAAGTAGCATCCGGTAAAGCTGGAATGTGTAGAAGGGGGAGGATTCCCATGGCAGGATCCGCATTCTGTCTGGGTTCCATCCACTGTGGTCCATGCTGGCAGGGTGTTGGTACCTCCTCTGAGACCTGCGCCATGACAATACACAGAATCGCACTGTTCAGTGCTGCTGTTCCATTCAGGGGAGAGACCTCCCTGGGAGGCAAAACTGCTGAACACCACATCAGCATTACCATCATTATGGGTCCCTTCATCAACCTGTCCCGGGACAACGTGACAGCTGCCGCATTTAATCCCGCCTGACAGGGAACCTCCTTGCATATGTGTCTGATGTGCTCCTACTGCAATATCAGATGTAAAGGATGAGCCAGTTGTAGAAACAGGCGGTGCGGCATTTGCTTCACTCCCGTGGCATTCATTGCACGTGTCTGGCAGACTTGTCTGAAGTATCCCGTCTATATGGGTTTTACCTGAAAGGTCCACATCGTTTGTATCTGTTACAGTGCTGTCATGGCAGAGGACGCAGTCTGTCAGAGGGGTATGAGGAAATGGTGGAGGGTTTCCATGGCAGGAATCACAGGTCATGGGATCTGGAGATGTCCATATTACAGTGGCTCCTGATTTGTCTCCATTGCCATGGCAGTAAATAGCTCCGCAGGATGCTGTTTCCCTGTCATAGGCAGCAGCGACTCCAGCTTCTGAGGATAACTCCACCTCTGCTCCCTGAACACCCTCAATATGTCCCGGGTCCGCAAAAGATGAATACTCTATATTATGACATAAAGTACAGTCCCAGCCATTATGCGAAAGGGATTCCATCACATGGACAGTGTGTGCGCCTACATGTTGGTCTGAGGGAAGGGTTTCTCCATGAACTCCTTCAGGGGGTGATCCCTGCTGGTTGTCCGTTCCTCCATGGCAGAATGTACAGTCAGTCTTCCAGTCAGGGATGTAGTCTATATGACAATCATTGCAGGATGAGCCTGAATCGCCGCCATCATACGATAAACCGTGGCAGTCCTGGCAGTAGACAGTATCCTCATAAAAGGTATATCCGTGCCGGGCGGGATCTTCCCATTCTTCAGGATGGATATCAATATACTGTTTTACCCCGTCTATATGAAAGCCCGATCCTATGAGGATGCTGTTGTCAGTGTCCACGGTGGAAGGGTGACAGATGTAGCAATTGCTGATTTGTGAATGGGGTGATTGGGGTGGCGCTCCATGACAGTAAGAGCATGGCTCTTCAGTGTCCAAGTCCCCGGGAATTCCATCCGGCATACTCTCTCTACAGCCGGCCGCTGTGATCATAATCAAAGTAGAAATCACCAGAAGAGTATTCAGTTTCAATACTGATCCCCGTCCTAGCGGTATTTTTCTTACCCCTTTTTTTATCTGTACAGCCAGTTCTTTCCCCTTTTATTTTAAAGGCTATCGTGACACTCAATACACCATGACTTTTTGTGGCACAAACCGCACCTTCCAATACCCTGCGGCCATGAATTAATAATAGCAAAGCCGTGTATCTTCTGCTCCCAGACGCCTATATGAGAGACGGGTTTGGTCTCATTATGACACCTGACGCAGAAACTCTCTATATGACACACCCCGCAGGATTCCCTATTCATCTCCGCGTTAATCCCATGGCCTCTTACCCTGAAAAAACTCGTATGGCTTTTGGGCTGGGTAGAGTTGTGGCATGATTTGCAAAAGTCCTGTCTGTGACATATCTCACATTGATAAGCATGTTCAGCTTCAGTTTCATACCCATATCCCCGGGTATGTCTTTCTGCCCAGACACTGTTATGGTAAGAGGGCACAAAAAAGTGTCCAGCATGGCAATTTTTGCAGGAAAGTCTAATTTCAGAATCCCTGTGGCAGAATTCACAGTCCCTGTTTTCAGGGATTTTCATGTCTATATCACCCTTAAGGGTATGGCATTCTTCACATTCCAACAGCTCGTGACTGCTGTGAGAAAACGTAAAAACTCTAATTTGTTCTTTTTCCAAAGGCACATTAAGCTCTTCCTCCAGCAGATCATCATGACAGTCAAGACATAGTTCCGGATCGGGAAATGTCTGGTTTGTAACTTCTGAAACGTGACATTCATCACATGAAAGCTCCTCTATATGGCTTGAATGTGGAGATATGGATTTATTACTGCTTACGGTCATATATCCAAGGCATCCAACACCCAGGATGGCCAACAAGATCATTAAGACAGATATCTTTCTTATTCTTTTTTTCATTTAAAATATCGCTTTATCAGGTTAAACTTAAAAATTTACTCCAGCAGACATTGACAGCCTGTGTTCGTAAACATCATATATATCCAGGTCATATCGTTCTTTTATGTAAAACCCACCGGGGAAAAGATGCTTTATTTCTGTGAAAACAGTGTACACATCGTTTTTCTCATCCAGGTCTGAATAGTAGTCATATTTGTAAAGGGAGTAAAATGTCCCAAGCCTGAACCGGATATATTGAGGATTGCTATACTGATACTCCGCCCCTCCTGTTAGGATCTTATTGTCGAGCCCTCCTGTCTCCTGCCATATGTCCCCATGGATGGTATAGGAGCTTCCCTGGTGAGAAGTAAATGTGAGTGCGGTATATGCATGATTGTATGAGTGATTAAAATCAGATTCATCTTCCTGTAAGATAAGACTTCTCCGCTCCAACCCCGCGGACAAAATCCTAGTGTCCCCGCTGAAACTTTTATTGAGATTAACAACAAAGCGCTCATAAGGCTTGACGGGTGAAAGCTCTCCTGTAAACAGGGCAGGTATGGTAAAGGAAGGCATCTGAGAGACCTCTTTGAATTGACGGTAATATAAGATGCTCAGATCAAATGAGGTTTTTTCAAAAACCGAAGCTTTATATTCTATGGATTTGAATTCACCTTCATGGTACTGGCCGGTTATTGAGATCATTCCTGCGTCAAACTGCTTGATCACGCTTAACCCTCTCTGTGTCCAGACGCCGGATATCCCAGACTCTGAAGGATCTTTCTCCTGTTTCAGGGATTGTTCTTCAAATATCAAAACAGTCCTGAAAGGTGTGGACAATTTAAGCCTGTTTCCTGAAACCTCTGATTTTCCAGCATCAGTCTCGAACAGTTCCACATGTGATCCCTGATACAGAGAGACATTTATGGCCGGTGTAAACAGGTCAATACTACTGCTGAGTCCGTCAAGGTGGGCTGAAAAAATACCTGATATATACTGTCTCCCGGCCTTGATACTCCTGATAATATTCCTGGCCGTATACTCGCCAAACAGCTGATAAAAATATGGCCTGATACCTGAGTTGTATGTGTTATGAATGTCTGTGCTTCTGATTCCTGTATCTTTATTTGTCTGTATCAGGTCTGTGTCAAAATAAAACCTTAGTTTGTTTTGCTTCCCATATTCAAAAAGCATATCACTGGAAAAGATAAATCCTGAGTCGCTTCCGCCATTATCTGAAATCTTTCTGGCCTTATAACTGACCTGCATACTGCCCCCGGCAAGGCCATAAAGGGTATCTGCCTCTGCATTAGATGAAAACAGCCCTATATATAAAAAAACTGTAAGAAAACATACAATAAAAAGCTGCTTTTTCTTCTGCAAACTCTTCAGCATTATCCTTTGATATACATCCCTTCCAGCCTTTCGGCATATATGAGCTGATCACTGATCGAATGTTTTATAGATATATTTAACATGATGGGTGAGGTGCGGTTAAATCTTTGATTTAAAGGGTAAAGGCTCAAAGCTGAAATCAAAGCCTCCACCCCCAGAACCTGAGAAATCTTGCAAAATGCCACATATCCGATTCTGCTCTGTTCCATGGCTTCAGGCTGGTGTAAAAACGGTTGCCCGTCTTTTTACTATCGCCATATACCTTGTCGGTGCCCACAAAAAAATCCAGACTTATAAGACCCAGCAGCAGCGACTCCCATGGTTTCACAGCCCCAATGACATGTCCCTTTAAAAGACCATCCTGATGATAGAAGCTTGTGGTTTTTCCGTTTACCGGAATCTGTTCCAGAGTCCGCGCATGGAATAGAGGCATCTGCAGGTTAGACACGATGGTCTGCTGAAAATCCGTTTCTTCCATGATCACCAGGTTCATGATACGGTGCTCCCCTGTCCTTATATAAACAAGCAGTTTTTGATTTTCTTTGCCCTTGTCATAATCCAGGATCTGGGGCAGCCTCTCGCCATAAACCCTCTGCGGTGAGTCTGCCCATTTGTCAGGGTATGCCTCTTTGGGAAGATATGATGTCGGGATAATGGCCAGATAACAGCCACAAGTGTGTACCACCGATACCAGAACAGGCCTTTCATAGGCATCCAGGGTAACCAGTACCATGAGCCCTACATTATCTCCTGTAGTAAGATGAAAAGGAAACAGCTTGAATGGCACTTCCGTGAAATGAATCCTGTAAACAAGATTCACATACTCCCCCTTATCAGTAGAAAACGGCTGTTTCATATAATACATTGCCGGCTTCTGATCATCCACAAAGATCCGGATATCCCCGTCTGGCTCATATTCCGCAGATGGCTGACCAATCCTGTCATAGGTTTTGTCATAATTTTCTATTAGAAAAACAGGGGCATGTTTGCTGATCAGAGTATCTTCCAAAGCCATAGGTGTATAGGCCGTGAGTGATTCAATTTCGCGTACAGGGTACTTATGCGCACAGCCGATAGAAAAAATCAAAGCCAATATAGGCCATATCATGGTGAATCGTCTCATGCCTTTATCTCCCTATATAAACACGTTGTCCTGGAGTATTCATTATTAACACCCATTGCCCTATCATCCAAGAAACCGGTCAATCCCTTTGTCAAGTTAACTCTACTGCATTCTAAAGCCAATCATACAATGACATCATATTCAGAACTTTACCAAACCCATGTGGCCCTGGTCAACCTTGTTAATGCCCGCCCAATGCAATAGAACAGGATCATTCCCATGACCATGGATCTGAACCCCATCCATAAAGAAATCTTATTTTCGACCTGTATCCCTGTCTCAAGGACATTGTGCGTTCTTAATTTTCGCCAACTGTATTGCCTCAGAAACGCATTATTACCTATCCCTATCCTGCTGGACTTTCCCACAAACATTACAAAAAAACAATATTTCTTGACATCCGAGTTCGACTTAACTAAATTAAATCTCCCCAAAATGGGTTTTCATTACTTCTGTGAGTTACCTGGAAGTTTAATAACCTGCTGTTCCTGACAGTCTGTCAAACCAGATTCTCCGGGATTATCTGAAATTTGCAACAATAGTATGCCGCAACGCTTGTTTTATAATGTTGTTACTCTCCATAGAGAGAGAATAGAAGATTCATGATGCAGAATTAGGGCACAGAAAGTCAGAACCACCCTTTTTTCCTTTCCATTGCCAGGCGTCCTGAAGTTTCAAAAATATATCCGCGTTTTAAAATCGATTTAATTACATACAAAGATGTAATTCCCAATCAAGAAAGCCTTGCCGTGTTGTCCGGCGTGTCATCCCGGCTAGGCGGGAGAAATATATTACCTAAATCCCGCATAAACAATTTTAAAGGGTATTGTAAAAAGTAATATATTTAATAGGTCACACAGTAATTTATTTAAATATAGAAGTCACCTTATTGGTTATTTCAAAATACGATCAAGCTTTTTAAAATTGTTTGCCCTTCGGGAGCATCGATTTCATCGAATCTACCGCGTTATCAAACGTTCGCAGTATACAAGTAAAGCTTCACACTAGATGCCTTGTATCTCCGGCAAGCTCGCTACTTACAAGATTCAAGTATTTAAAAGGAGAGTCTCATGCGTAAAACATATAAGATTAAAAGTGTACTTTTATTCCTGTTTGCCATCTCTGTTTCCACTGTATTATTTTCCGGAAACATGATGAAACAGGCTCAGGCTGACCACGTCCCTTCATTAAAAACAGGTGCCCTGACTGCCGAATTTCGACTTGATGGACTCCTCGATGAAGCCATGTGGGATGCCGCAGAAGCTATTCAGGGCCTGACCATGGTAGCACCTGACGAAGGCGGAGCAGCAACCCAAAGGACAGTCATAAAGGTGCTGGCGGACCCTAGATGTCTGGTTTTTGGAATTCAGTGCTTTGACTCAAATCCCGACGGGATTGTAAGTCAGACCGTTGCCAGGGATTCAGCCCTCTCAAATGAAGACTATATCAAAATTGTCCTGGGGACATTTCCAAATAGTACGGCAGGGTATATCTTTATGGTCAATCCCACAGGAGCCAGGTATGACGCACTTATCTCATCCGGCAGATCTGGAATGAATTCCAGCTGGGATTGCATATGGGAGGCAAAAACTCGCAAAACCGCTAAGGGGTGGTTTGCTGAGATAAAAATACCAATATCATCTCTAAATTTTGACAGCAAATCAGGATACTGGCGCATGAACATAGAACGTCATATCCAACGAAACATGGAGGCGGATCGCTGGGCCAGCCCAATAAGAAATTATAGAATAACACAAATAATACAGGGAGGCCTTCTCACCAACCTGCCTGAATTTGACCTGGGGCTGGGGCTTTCCATAACCCCTGGGTTCATGGGCGGCTACAACAGGAGATTTGGTGAAACAGGAGAATATTCAGAGAATTTGAGTCTTGATGTGACAAAAAAAATAGGTTCAAACCTCCTTTCCCAATTAACTGTTAATACAGACTTCGCAGAAACAGAGGCTGATTCTGAGCGCATCAACATGACGCGGTTTGATACCCGATACTCTGAAAAACGATCATTCTTCCTGGAGGGATCGGATTTTTTTGAATTTGGTCTTGGAATGAAAGGGGCTGCCATGCCTTTTTACAGCCGCAGGATAGGCTTTATTGAAGATGATGACAAAAACAATGTAGAAGTCCCAATCAAGGCAGGTGTTAAACTGAACGGCCAGATCGGAAATACAAGGATCGGCCTTCTGACAGTCAAGACTGATAAGGCATACGGGTTGGTGAGGATGCCTAGCGGAACAACAGTAATTAGCGGTGAAACAATCCAGCTTACAGCGCTTGAAAACGATGTTGTTACAGAAGAGACTGAGATGGCTGTGGTGAGGGTAAGGCAGAACTTAGGGGAATCATGGATCGGCTTTATCGGCACAGCCGGAGATCCTTCTGCAGAAAATACTGATGGATGGGTTGCTGGCTTGGATTTCACATATAAGACCTCCAGCTTTTTGGGCAACAAGAACTTCCAGGCAGGTATATGGGGGCAGATGATGAATAAAGAATCTGAAGCCACGAATACCGCAAACAGGTCAGCTGTCGGGTGGGAGGCAGGCTTTCCCAACGACCTCTGGTTTATCATGTTTAATCATAAGCGGATT
>JAFDJA010000075.1 GCA_019307745.1 Deltaproteobacteria bacterium
CTGGTGGATTCCCGATGCGGGGGAGACCTTTGAGTCAGAAACCACGCCAAAGGGACTGCACTGGCTAGACCTGGATCCCAAGGCGGACCCTGCGAGAGCTGAACAGGCCCTGGATAAATGCCCAAACTGGATGTTTGGCAAGGCGCCGGATACATCAGTCAAATCAGCTAAAGATAAAAAAGTGGTCCTTGTACCTACCTACCTCTATGTGCTCGAAGATCTTGATGAGGATTTGGTGTACAACATGTGTAAATTCATACACGAAAACCATGCGTCTATAATGGAAAAACATGCTTCAACTGCTACCATGAGCCTTGACAGCTTCAAGTCGATCCTTGGTGCCGGTTTCATTCCACTCCACACAGGTACCATAAAATTTCTTAAGGAAAAGGGGATATGGACAAGCGCCGACGATAAAAGGCAGACATATAATAAGAATCTTTTTAACCGGTATATAGAGGCCTTCGGTGCTGCCGTTGCAGAGGCTGATAAGAAAAAGATAAAGGCAACACCCAATAATGAGGAATGGCTAAATGTTTGGGCAAGACATAAAAAAGACATCCCCAGATTAAAGGTAATGCTTGAGATTCCCTAACAGCTTGTGGATTGCCTTATCCAGCCTGTTTTCAGGGTCCGGGCAAGGCAATTCATCAATGATTTTTACCTGACAACAGGAGGTTCATGAATAATAAGGTTGAATTCACAATTGAAGAAAAGGGTGGTGAAGGTTCCAGGTACGAGTATTTACCCTCCTGTCTAAAAGTCACATTTCTCCTTTTGACTACTGCGGGGATTATAACAAGCATCTTCTATCTGTTCAGCATCAGGGTATCAGGTCAGGTAATCAATCAAGTGACCTATTTTTATCTGTTTATGGGGGCATTCGTGCCCTGCGCGTTTCTTATACTCCCCATGCGCAGAAATCAAAAGACAGTCCCATGGTATGACCTGCTTGCGGCTGGCATAGGTCTTTTGATACCCATCTATTTCTCCCTGCATGAATATGAGATAAGCCAGATAGGATGGAGTCAACCCCCGGACCAATTCAAACTCCTTTTGGCCCTGATATACTGCATTTTTCTCCTGGAGATGGGCCGAAGATTGGCCGGCACCGTGTTTCTTGCCGTGAATGTTGTAATCGGCCTCTACCCGCTGGTTGCCGAACACCTGCCAGGTGTGCTTTTTGGCAAAAGCTTCCCCCTGAGCGGAATCATAGGCAGAAATATGTTTGGCTATGACGGGGTGATCGGTCTACCGTGCCAGGTAGTTGCGGAACTTCTATTGGGCTTCCTCATTTTTGCCGGGATATTGATAGCCACCGGGGCTGGAAAATTCTTTCTCAATCTTTCACTCTCTATCCTCGGCCAATACAGAGGGGGGCCAGCCAAAGTAGCTGTCTTGTCCAGCGCCTTCTTCGGCAGCCTCAGCGGTAACCCCCTTGCTAATATAGTCGGTACAGGCAGTGTTACCATTCCAGCCATGAAAAGGACAGGATTTACTGCGACCTATGCGGCTGCCATTGAGGCATGCGCTTCGTCAGGGGGCATCCTGATGCCGCCTGTGATGGGGGCTGTAGCCTTTGTTATGGCAGGATTTCTGGGAGTGGATTACTCTGTTATTATTTTAATTGCTATTATCCCGTCATTCCTCTATTTTTTCGGCTTATTGATGCAGGTCGATGCCTATGCCGCAAGGTGCAGGTTAAAAGGACTTCCCCGGGAAGAAATCCCTTCACTTAAAAAGACACTCAAGCAGGGCTGGCCTTTTGTGGTCATCCTGATCTTCCTTGTATGGGGATTGGTCTACATGAAATGGTCATTATACACCCCATATTACGCGTCAGCTTTAATGATCATCCTTTCCTACAGCACTCGAGAAACAAGGCTTACACCGGAAAAACTTATCGATTCCATCGCCATGATAGGAAAACTGATATCTCAGACTGCGGCGGCGCTTCTTCCCATGTGCTTTATACTCATAGGTGTAGTGTCAACCGGTGTCTCAGGTTCTCTCACATCCACCCTTATCAGTGCTACAGGAGGAAATATTCTACTGATTCTCCTTGTGGGGGTTGTTGCCTGCTACATTCTCGGAATGGCGGGTCTGGTGGTCCCGGCCTACATCTTTCTGTCATTAAGTATGGCACCGGCCGCTATTAAGGCCGCAAATCTTAACGAGATGGCTGTCCATATATTCATTATATATTATGCTCTGATTGGAGGTATAACCCCACCTGTTGCCCCGGGGGCGTTCGTGGCAGCAGCCTTGGCAGGATCAAGGCCTATGAAGACGGCAGTTACATGCATGCGCCTTGGTGTGGTGCTCTATTTTATTCCCTTTTTTTTCGTATTCAATCCAAGTCTGATCTTACAGGGATCAATTTTTGAAGCACTCTATCTTTTTGTCTTATGTATTATTGGCATAACTTTTATCGCGGGCGGACTTGAAGGTTATCTCATAAAGCTGGGGGAGATAAAACTTTGGTCACGCCTGCTTTTTATTATAGCAGGGTTCCTTATAGCCTTTCCTGAGTGGAATACAACCTTCGTGGGAATTGCCCTTGTCATAATCATCTTGGCCCTGCGATACCTGACAGAGAAACAGTCAACACCGGTTACTTAATTGAGGCGTTATCCTTTCAAAAGCAGACAAACACCATAAAACACCTTGCTATTTTGTGCGGGTAAAATTCGCCCGTTAATAAAATAGGACTTGTGACTCAGCTTATTCATGCTGTAGTCGAAAATTATCATATTTGTTGAAATCATATCCAGACATGACTATATAACCATCTTATTGCTTAGACTCTGTTCTTCAAGTAGGAAAAATTATTCTCTACAAACCATTATATCTAATCTTCCATCCGGACTGTGTTAAAATATTCCTGTCATGAACGAATTATATTAATTGCTGGCATGTCAGAACAAAAGGCAATCTCTGGTCAGGTCAGGAATATGACTCAAAATAACCTTAATAGTTATATAATGGTTTGAGGAGAATAATTGCACCGCTCCCTTTATTCCCTCAAAATCCCTTAGGTTTAATACTATCGTATAATCTGCTTAGACTCTGTTCTTCAAGTAAGGTATAATTATTCTCTTCAAACCATTATATCTAATTTTCCATCCGGACTGTGTTAAAATATTCCTGTCATGCACGAATTATATTAATTGCTGGCATGTCAGAACAAAGGGCAATCTCTGGTCAGGTCAGGAATATGACTCAAAATAACCTTAATAGTTATATAATGGTTTGTAGAGAATAATTGCACCGCTTCACCGCTCAAAAAACTTAAAAAGGAGGATGACTACGATGGCTATTTTTCTAGTACAACATGGTAAGAGCCTTTCCAAAGAGGTGGACCCAGAGCGGGGATTATCAGAACAGGGGAAGGAGGATACAGCACGCATTGCGGATACGGCCAGACATTATGGCATACCTGTCTCTCGTATTGATCACAGCGGGAAAAGGCGTGCTCTTCAAACAGCAGAGATTTTTGCCTCCGCGCTTGATCCTGAAGGCGGCATAATGGAGCGAAGGGGATTAAATCCCCTGGATGATGTAACAGAACTGGCAGATAAAATAGCAGGCCTGGACAACCTGATGCTTGTTGGGCACCTGCCTTTTATGGAAAGGCTTACCTCATATCTGGTTATAGGGTCTGTTGAAAAAAAAATTTCAAATTTCAAAACAGCGGTATCCTGTGTCTGGATCAGGACCCTGAAAACCAGGCATGGTTTATCAAATGGTCCCTGATGCCCGATATACTATGATTGTCAGGCCTATTGGGGATTCGCCTCCCTGATCAGCTCCAGCTCCTCCCACCTGTCATAAGCCTCAGCAAGCTCCTGCTCCAGTTCTTCCATCCTTGCACGCGCCTTACCTACTCCGTCTCCGGACTCCCTGTAAAATCCAGGGTCCGCCATCCGCCCGTAAAGCGATCCCTGTTCCTTTTCAAGCGCTTCAATTCGTACAGGAAGAAGCTCAAGCTCCTTTCGCTCTTTAAAGGTGAGCTTTCTGGGCCTGGAGCTTTTGTTCCGCTTTCTCAGTGTCACTGACCTTTTGATCTTTTGTCCTTTTTCAGCCGGACCGTTCTCCCGAACCACAGGCCGCTGAATGAGCCAGTCATCATATCCGCCTGCATATTCAATGACTTTTTGACCCTCTTCAAATACTATTGTGGAGGTAACCACATTGTTGAGAAACTCTCTGTCATGGCTTACAAGCAGTATGGTCCCGGAATACTCCAGGAGACGTTCCTCCAAAAGCTCAAGGGTCTCAATATCCAGATCATTTGTGGGTTCATCAAGCACAAGCAGATTGGACGGTCTGGTAAACAGCCTTGCAAGAAGCAGTCGGTTTCTCTCTCCGCCGGAAAGGGTACGGACCGGACTTCTTGCGCGATCCGGCGAGAAAAGAAAGTCCTTGAGATATCCTATCACATGACGCTGATTGCCATTGATGGTAAGCATGTCGTTACCATCACCAATATTATCCTGAACCGTCTTATCCTCATCAAGCTGATCCCGCAGTTGATCAAAATAAGAAATCTCCAGCCTGGTGCCTGTACGTACATTCCCTTTGTCAGGAGTTATATCCCTTAGAAGAATCTTTAATAGCGAAGATTTACCGGAGCCGTTAGCCCCTATTATACCTATCCGGTCTCCACGAATGATTTTTATGGAAAAGTCTTTTATAAAAGGGGCTTTCCCATAACCATGTGTGATTCCCTTTGCCTCGATCACTATCTTGCCAGTACGCTCTGCCTCCTGTATCTTGATCCTGGCGTTCCCTGTCTGTCTGCGCCAGGCCTGCTGCTTTTTCCGCATCTTCAGGAGCTCACGGACCCTGCCCTCATTCCTGGTACGTCTTGCCTTGATCCCTTTCCTGATCCACTCCTCCTCTTTAGCAAGCTTCTTATTAAACTGTGCCCGCTGCCCTTCTTCTGTGTCAAGAGCAGCCTGCCTCCGCCCGAGAAAGGTCTTATAATCACATGCCCAGTTTGATATGTTTCCCCGATCAATCTCTATAATTCTTGTGGCAAGATTTTGCAGAAACATCCTGTCATGGGTAACAAACAGGAGGGTCCCTCTATAATTCCGCAGGAACTCCTCCATCCAGCTTATAGCTTTTATATCCAAGTGGTTTGTGGGCTCATCCAAAAGCAGAATATCAGGGTCTGCAACCAGAGCCCTGGCAAGTAAAACTCTCCTCCGCATTCCCACAGAAAGAGTCTCAAAGCATATATCCGGGTTCAGACCCAGACGCGTTAATATTGTCTCTACCTGTTGATGGATCTGCCACCCGTTCTCCATCTCCAATTGATGCTGAACTTGATCAATCCTCTGGAGCAGATCTTCACACGATCCGTCAGCAAGCTGAATACTAAGGCCGTGAAATTCCTCTAAAAGCCCTCCGATCCTACCCAGCCCACCTGCTACCACATCATGAACAGATCCTTTAAGACCTGGAGGCAACTCCTGCGAAAGTGTTGCCATACTGACCCCTTTGGGGAGGATAATTATCCCGTCATCCGGTTCAACCTCTTTATTTATCAACCTTAGAAAGGTGGTCTTACCTTCACCATTTCGACCCAAAAGGCAGACATTCTCGCCCTTTTCTATCTGCAGATTTACCTTATCCAGCAGGGGAGCACTGCCAAAACTGATACTCACATCCCGCATACTCAAAAAAGCCATGTCCGAACTATGCATCCTTTCTATAGAATTAATCCCTACATCTCTATATAACTTATACTGGAAAGCTGCAACAATCTCATAAAAAAACATAGCACGCCATATTGAGAACCAGATACCATCATATATCTGTGATTAGTCCTATAATAACCTTTTAAACCGGATTTTTGATCTAAATTAAAAGAATTTTGGGCTGGGGAAAAATTAAGGCGTCCCTGATAACCATCCTATAAGGGAGAAAAAAATATCATACCGTCAAGATTATATATTGCCATATTTTTACAAAATAATGTTCAAACTTGACTTAGATAAGTTTAATTTAGTAAACTTAATATTGCAATAAACAAGGGCTAATGGGCTGTATTTTTACAGGCAGGTTAAATTTTTGATAAAAGGTTAAATAAACAGCTTGTCAAACCGGTCAATTGCTTATCCTGGTTTCCACTTTCATGTTTCATTATAGAGAAGCCTGATATTGATACCATATTAAATCATTCATTTACATTCTGCATGAACGTCCCCTTTAAATACCAAATTATCGATAATAAAGAATTTTTTAAAAGGAGGGATGGAAAAATGAGAAAAGCTTATCTGATATTGCTGGCTGCATTGATAAGTATTACTTTAATGTCCGGTTGCGACAGCAGGGACATGACCGCGAAAAAATCTGATGAAAAAAATACAGCGGATCAGGAAAAAACAACGGAGAAAAACAAATACGGCGGTACATTTATACTGAACTATGCTCATGAGGCAAGCAAGTTCGGATATCCGTTGAATATCCGTCATTCAGATTCTCATTACGCATGGTGGGCGGGACTCCAGACACTAATAGAGCTGAGTCCCGAAAAGCTCGGTAAATGGATCCCATGTCTTGCTGAAAGCTGGGAACTGACACCTGACAGATCAGCCTATATATTTCATCTTCGGAAAGGCGTTAAATTTCATGACGGCACAGATTTTAACGCTCAGGCAGTTAAATGGAACCTGGATAAAGTCATTGAAAGCGAAACCCCTTATCTAAAGAAAATCAGTTCGATAGATATTGTTGATGACTACACGATAATATGCAACCTTAAAGAGTGGGACGCTATCCTGCTTGATGATTTTGGACACCCCGCCTGTTCTATTATATCCCCTACAGCGTTTGAAAAGAACGGTGGTGAGGACTGGGCGAATACCCATCCCATAGGTACCGGACCTTTTATAGTTACGAAGTTTTCACAGCGTCAGTATATGAACTTTGTCAGGAATGAAAATTACTGGGAAGAGGGTCTGCCTTATCTTGACGGTTTTAATATATTAAACATCGCTGATCCCATGACCGCTGTTGCTTCTTTGAGGCGGGGAGAGTTGATGGGTCTCCATGAAGTTGATGTGGTTACAGCCAGCCAGCTGAAAGATTCCGGCTATGAGTTTGCCACGGTATCCGGCGGTCATATGTGCCTCTACTTTAACTCGATTGATCCTGAATCGGTTTGGTCTGACAAACGCATGAGAGAGGCCCTGGAGTACGCTGCCAATAAAGAAGAGATAGCCTCAAAGCTGGGATTCGGATTTATTGAACCTGTTTATGAGATTGTTTTTGACATCAATAAGATAGCTGATCCGAAGACTACTCCAAGAAAATATAATGTTGAGAAGGCAAAACAACTCATGGCGGAGGCAGGTTATGCAAATGGGATGAAGGTTAAATGTACATACTATCTCGGGTTTGGATCAGACCTTCTCCTGGCTCTCCAGAATAATCTTTCTGAAGTAGGGATAGAACTCGAGATGAACCCCCTTAAGCATACTGTAGCTATAGAAAAGAGCCAGAGCCCCGCATCGGGCAGTGAAATTCGTTATACACGACAGAGGGGCGGAATGCCCCTCCTCAGGACCACACGGGAAGAGCTTGGCTCTGATTCACGATATTTTGTAGGTATAAAAAGGACAGAGGGATTTGATAAAATACTTGAGCGGGCTGCTCTTGAGGCTGACCCTGAGAAGCAATTTGAACTCCTGGTAGAGGCTGAGGAACTTGCATATGAAGACTGTATGTTTGTACCGCTCTGGACCGATAACTCTATCAACCTTCAGGTACCGGAGTTCAAGGGTGCTGTATGGTGGGTCGGAAAGCCAAATGTCCATTTTGAGAAGGCATGGATAGATAGATAGAATCATGAAAAGCAGAGTCTGATGAAAATTTTAGTATTACTGTATACTTATTGTCTCTTTGATGCCCTGACTCCGGATGTTAAACTTATAACTACTTAGTGCCCATCCATAAATGAATTGAAGACACCAGGTGGTTTCCAATTCAGAAATGAGGAATTTTTCGCAAGGTCAAGAAGACCGGGAACCCGCTACGAAGTAGTGGGACTGAGCACAGCGAAGCGCGTGCAAAGCAATCAAGGAATTATGCGGAGGCGTACGAAGGTACGCCGCACAATTAATTCCGCAAATTGATACCGAGATTGCGGAAAAAGGCCATTTCTGGATGGAAACTACTTGTATGTATGGTTTACTTCTTCGTGATTCAAATAGTATGCAAATATTCACAACTTTGAGGGTATTGTGCTGAAACTGACTTCAATATATTCTGTCTCAACAGTAACTTAAAAAAATGACATTTGTATTTGCAATAATGACTGAAATCAGATATTATCCTGCTCAATATAATGGCAAGTACGGTCGACAAGAACATAAATCTAACTATGGGAAAAGAAAGGAGGAAAGTTATGCGAAATATTGGGGTAGTATTAGTCTGTCTTTCTATTCTAGGTTTTGTGTTAGCCGTAATATCGGCTTTTGTAGGCACTATTTTCGGAGTGACAGCTGAGGGGTACTCGCAAGCATGTACAAATTTGGCACTAATCGCTATTGCATTGTCTTTGTGTTGTACGTGTAAAGACGATGATCAGGGAAGCGAAGATTAGCCTGACAGTTAGTCCATGTTCGACTAAGCCATGTAATCGTAATTAGTGATTAAAGAAGTTAATGGCAGAGCCATTATGGCCCTGCCATTTCTATGGATACGCCATAAAATGTGTTATAAGTATTGGACTCTGCATTAAATGTTTCTGCTGTTAATCCTTAATCCATCTTTTCATTTTCAGGGCAACGATTACAATATATAGTTTAACATAAATTTTGATAATCAAAAATTGTAGATTTTGGCAGGCAATCACTCGTTTTGAGTATATTATATTACATGCAATATATTGCACTTGATCTGTCTTTTATTGCCCCCTTCATAGGCCAACCTGCCCCAATTCATCTGTACCAATGATCGATCCAGCTTCACTCACAGTATCTAAAGGAAGTCATCCAATTCAAACATAATTTGTTATACCCTTTACCTAAAACACAGCGAAATGCCACAATGTGGCATAGCATGCAATTCCTTGCCTAATAATGGCATTAAATTACATATTCATGTGGTAAATTTATACATAATTCAAGGTTCTTTTTCAGCCTTACCTGTACAACTGATTGATATTGCGATAATATTTATTTCAGATATTATAGCATGAATATTGCATAACAATATGGTTAAGCATTTTTCCACATTAAACAGCCGGCAAGGGGGATTTAGTATGGAGAATCACCTCAAATTATACATACCCCGCTCTTGACACAATTACGACTATTCTGTCAGGAGCCATTTAACTTTGAAGCCAAACTCATCACACCCCTGCTCTTCTGGGATTACAGGTCTCTACAGCAGTAACAAATAGCTCCGGAGGCATAGTTGATATTAATCCAAGAATAGGTATATGCGACTTAAAATTGGGATTAAGCTTTGAAGAGGTGGAGCTAATCTTGAAAAAATCGGAGAAATTTGATAACATTTGATTAATTAATCGCAAATTGAATATCTCCGGTCTGGTTATGATCCAACAAAGTTATTGGTTTTCCATAATGACTTTAAATACGTGATGACCTGCAATAACAACGAAACAATATTGCATTATCCCTTTTAGTATGCTCTATTTTAAGCAGGACAGGTTGTATCATATTTAAGAGGAATGAAAATGGAACCTAAACTATGCATATTAGTAGGACATGATGAGTGCCAATCCTTTGATTTGCAATATGGTAAAACCTATTCTGTTGGAAGATCCTCAGATAACGATATTACCATAAAGGACAATAATATTTCACGCCACCATTTCACAATTCGAAGCGAAATGGGGAAATATTTTATTACGGATTTGAATACTAAAAACGGCACCTTTGTTGGCGGCAATGATATAAGCCCTGGAGTTGAAGTTGAAGTAGATGAAAGGGCTCCGATCGTTATCGGAATGACAGCCCTTGGTCTGGGAGAAGTATGTGAAACCTGTCTGAAGTATTTCTTGGATTCGGTCGGTATTTGTAGTGAACGTTGCGAAAATGGTGAGCTTTCAAGGCCGGAAAGGGTACATGCCATTAAAAAGAATTTAGAATTTATATATAACATAAATAATGGTCTTGATGCATCAAAGGATTTAAAAGAAATCTATGAAAAGGTGTTAAGTAATGTTTTCAGCCTTCTCAAGAGGATTGACAGATGCGCAGTAGTCCTTACTAACAAAGATTCAGGAAAGATCGCAAAGGTAATCTACAGATCAAGGAAACCTGTTGATGATCCTAAAAATTTATATAGTCGGGAGTTGGTTGAGCATACCTTGATGTTGCAAAAAGCTGTAATGGTCTCTGATTCGTCTACTCAAGAGAATGAAGATGATAAGATTACTGAATCCATGCGATTAAAAAATATCAGGTCGGCAATGTGTGTGCCAATGTGTAGTTGTTTCCAAACCAGGGGAGCTATCTATGTTGATTCTTTTGAAAAACCCTGTGGATTTCGAAAGAGTGATCTTGTTTTATTAAAGGATGCCGGTAGTCGTGCTGCTCTTGCTATGGATAACATAACTCTGAGCGAAACCATAGGGTATAAAAATCATGATTAGGAGTAATATCAGGGTAAAGCCTGAAAAAAATTTATATAAAAAAGGCGCATTATTTTTCCAAGGCCCCTAAATGCTTATAGGCCCGGGACGATATTTCACTGGGCCTTCGATAATTGTTCTTCCTGCCATACGGGCCATCTCTCTTAACATTCCTCCAAAAAGAAGATTATGAAAAGGTAAAAGCACATACCAGTATACCTGGCCATAAAGCCCCTTTGGCCGGAATCTGGTCCCAAGGCGGAGTTCGGTCCGACCATGCTTTGGCTGGGTGAGGCCAATCTCCAAAATTGCCTCCCCTGGCAGCTTCATCTCTGCTACAAGAATAAGACGGTTTGGAGGACTCACATCAAGTACCCGCCAGAAATCAAGGGTGTCACCTACAAGAAGCTCCTCAGGGTGGCGTCTGCCTCGACGCAAACCAACACCACCGGCCATATTATCCATCCAGCCCCTTAACTGCCAGAGAAAATCACCATAATACCACCCTGTTTGCCCTCCCAGCCTGCTGATGACAGGCCATATCTCCTCAGGGGATGAATCAAGAACAATCCTGAATCCGCCTTGAAGAAGGGTTCCTCCCGCGTAAGGGGCATCATCCGCCTGGGCCCATTCAGGGGGCTTTAATTCACCGGCATCTGTCCAGCGAGTCTCCACAATCTGAAGGGAATCCTTTTGTATTGCCCTACTGATAGCATTCCTGCATGATATGAGCTCTTGCGGAATTATCTCCCTGATTCGGTCATCCTCTGTGGTCACCTGGTTCCGAGCGCCTTCAAGTAAGGGTTCCGCGATACTGGGAGGGACTGGAAGAAACAGTTTGGCAATAAATATTCCCATTTTCATGCCCAATTTGGAAAAACGCAATAAATACGGGGCAATGAATAAGGGCTTTTTAACTCCTGCCTCCTTGGAATAAAGTTCAAAAAGCTCTCTGTAAGAGAGGATATCAGGTCCGCCGATATCAAAGGTTTTTCCAATGGTTTCATTTTTTTCCAGACATCCGGTCAGATAATATAAGACATTCCGGATGCAGATAGGCTGGATTCTGGTATGAGCTATACTTGCGGGGATGACGATAATCGGGAGGCGTTCCACGAGATAACGAAGGATCTCAAAGGACGAGCTGCCGGAACCGATAATATGGGCCGCGCGCAATATGGTTACAGGAATTGGACCGCTTTTTAATATCTCTCCTACCACAGTCCTGCTTTTCAGATGCCGACTTAATATTTTAGAATCAGAACCCAAACCTCCGAGATATATTATCCTCTGTAATCCGCTGGTTGCAGCGGCTGCCACAAAATTATTGGAGGCCTTCCGGTCCGCGCGGACAAAGTCCGTATACTCCGGATTCATGGAATGGATAAGGTAGTAAGCGGCAAAACAGCCATGAATCATATTTTTCAGGGTCTCAGGGATCTGAAGATCTGCCTGAACAAGTTCCACTTCCGGGTGACTGGCCCAGGATTTACCGCGCAGTTTATCCATAGACCTTGCCGTGGCCCTTACCCTGTATCCCTGGGCGAGCAGCATAGGAATTAAACGTCCACCCACATACCCCGTGGCGCCTGTAACAAGAACTGTTTTGGAGCTCACCTGTCTCTACCTCTGCCTGATAATAAAACGATTACTTCATATCAATTCTGGTCATGCTAATGCAGTAATCCATTAACACTGTGCATGGTGCCCTATAATATCGTTTATGCAGGATTCAGGTATTATACAGTTTTTGAGGGCAAACTTCTACTGATTCCCAGAGATTGGATATCTTTTAATGAAGTGCTTTCCACAGCATCTTAACTATATCTCCTTATGCTTCCACCTGCCTAATCTGAAATATATCCCGTAAACCAGCGCGCCCACAACCAGACCGCTTACGATCGCCCAGCGCACTCCATATGGTCCCAGATCGGTAAATTTTATCAGAAATAAGGACAAAGGCACAGGTACGATTATCATGCTTAGTATGGTAATGATCATAGGCGGTATGGTGTCACCTGCTCCGGCCAGACAGCCTTGAATGACCACATTGAAACCAATTGCAATAAGACCAACCATCATTATCCTCAAAAATATGCTGGATTCTCGCATCAATTCAGGATCTGAACTGAATATTCTAATTATGCTTTCAGGCCAACAAAGTATCACCACTGAAAAGGCTAGAATTGTAATTTCCACAAATCCCACCCCTACCCAGCAGCTTCTCTCCGCTCTTTCAGGTTGCTTTGCTCCAAGATTCTGACCCACCAATACGGCAGTACCCCGGCTGAACCCAAAACCTGGCGTAGTCAGAAACACCTCCACCCTCTCAACTATCGCGTGACTTGCCACCGCGACTGTTCCAAACGGGGCCATTAACCAGAAAAACAACAGACGGCCTACGCATCTTCCACTCATTCCTATAGAGGTTGGAATGCCTATGCGTATAATACGCCATACAGTCTTATGATCAAACCTGAAGTTTCTGAGTACCAGACTGATTCGCGAACGCCCGGTAAAAAGGACAAACAGCCCGAGCGCCATGCCCAGGCCCTGAGAACCAACACTGGCTATGGCAGCCCCGGCTACACCTAAACGGGGAAATATCCCCCAGCCAAAGACCAGAAACGGGCATGCAGTCACATGTAAAAACCTGTAGAAAACACTTATCCTCATGGGAGTAACCGAATCCCCTGAGGCCTGCATGATTCCTTCTGCCAGCATTCCGAAAGACATGGCCGCGGTACCGGCAAAAGTTATGCGAACATAGGGAGCCCCTTCTTTGACAACATCGGCTTCCACACCCAAAAGACCTAATATCTGCTCGGCAAACAGAAATCCTATTACCGCGACAAATGTGGCATAACAGGCGCTGATTATAAATGCCTGCTGAGCTACATGGTTGGCACTCATGGAATCGCCTGCGCCCACATGACGGGCAATCAGGGCCCGCATTCCCGTGTTGATACCCATTATCCCCAGCATTACCAGGAGATTAATCATGCCGCCAATACCTAGAGCGGCCAGAGAGACTGCGCCTAATTTTCCCACCCATATCATATCAATAGTAGGGCCTATGGTGCGGAGGCCGTCACTAACCATAATGGGCATGGATAGGGCCAGGACATTGCGGGTAATGCTCCCTTTTGTCCATTCCTTATTTGCCGCAGGTCCTGGTTTTTTTGAACTTTCATTTTTTTTCATAAAATCACAATCCCTAAAAACTGTATAATTTCAATATATTATAGAAATAACCTGGCTTTTTACTATTGCCTGGCTTGCATTCGGCAATTTCTTTCCCACTATTTTCTATCAACCTTTTCCTCCACTTACAGGCGAGACGAGGCATACTATCAAACTTTTCTCATTTACATCAACCAAAATCATATTCAACGATTTTCCTTGACATAACCACCTTTTTTCATCCAATATGACTTTTTGGTAATATTACTTGTATCCAAACAATTCCTATTTGAGGTCTTCATAATGGAGAATTGCCTCAAATATCTCTTTGTTGCTCCTTACAGGAGTTTGTCGGTTCTGCTTTGAAGACGATAATTTCAAGAAAGCGTTAAACACATCGTGAAATGCCGGTGTAAAACCGCTCCTCTTTTTATCTCCGATTTACCCTTGTTTGAGTCGCAGTTAAATTAATAAACACAGAGGAACTGAATGACACGGCCTTATTGTAGCCATGGATAATACTGCTTAATTTTTCACACTATTCAAAATGGAGGGGAATAATGCATAGAATAAACATCTCTGGGATAGTATTCCTTACAATTACATCTGTTATCATGTTTATGTTTTCAGGAAACTTGTTTGCTCAATCAAACAATCCATCTAACAATGCTCAGCCTGATGGTCCTAGAATTACCGCCCCTAAAGGCGCTCACCATACGGAAGTTCCGGATCATCTTTTTGATATCATTCTGGGTCGCCCCACTGATGAGTCTGTGACCCTGAGAATACTTGCCTATAAAAACCTTGAATCGTATTTTGTGTATGGATCCCAAGAGGGGACCTATACAAGGCAGACAAATATTCACCATTTTCAAAAGGATGAGCCTCTGGATATTGTGTTCGACTCACTCCGGCCTGACACTCGATACTATTACCAGATGCTATACCAGGAATCAGGATCAGACGTTTTCACAGAAGGTGAGGAATATACTTTTCACACCCAAAGAGCCCCTGGTAAAGGCTTCACATTCACGATCATCGCTGATTCGCACCTGGATGCGAATACAAGACCCGAACTTTACAAAACAACATTAAAAAATGCACTTGCGGACAATCCGGATTTCCATGTTGATCTGGGTGACACGTTCATGAACCGCAGAACCAAATCCCAGTTGTATCTTACGCAAAGATATTATTTAGGTCT
>JAFDJA010000076.1 GCA_019307745.1 Deltaproteobacteria bacterium
ATTGCAATTGCCTTAATCTTACTACTCTGGCTGATTAAGAAAAAACAAATATCACAGGACAAGGAAGTTTATGCTATCTAAATTAATCCGATAGGTTTTACCTATTGAAGAAATAAAATTAAAATAACATTATTATTTATCGTGGCCGTTGATCAAAATCAAATATTCAGGGAAAGGAGCAAATCTAAGGAAGGGGCCACTATCCTGCACCTCTATGCCCAGGACAAGGAAGGCATACCGAATGGAGGCCTTGAGGTTTACGGTGACATTCATTTTAGATCAGGGATCTCGGCCGTGATATCATTACCCAAGATACGACCGGCACCGGCCCCAGGTTGCGGTTGAGGATAGAATCCTTTTCTTGAAGGCTGACCCTAAACCTGAGATGGCAAGGTTGCCCTTAAAACAAAAGGGTGAAGTTTACTAATAGTGATTTTTTTTCACATTACACAAAAATAAGAGAGGTAAAAATATGAAGATGACGAATGCACGAATGGATGAAATGAACTGGTTCGAGGTGGAGCAGGCCATCAAGGACGCCGGAGGCATAGCGCTTATACCCGTTGGGTGCTTAGAGCAATGGGCCCACCTTCCGGTTGGCTGTGACAATTTTCAGGCTGAGGGCCATGCAAAGAAGGTCATCGAGTTGGCTCAGGAAGACAGTGAGATCAAGCAGATTTTCGTGCTGCCCACACTATCTATGGGTTGCCAACCCTATATGGCCGATTTTCCGGGCACCATAACCATCAGGCATTCAGTATTACGTGAATACTACAAAGATATCGCGGAAAGCCTTATCAAACAAGGTGTATCCAAGTTTATCTGGATGATCGGCCACTCAGGAAACATGCCGCCGCTCATCGATATGGGCCGAGAGCTAAAGGACAAATACGGTGTTTTAACCGTTCTCGACCGCTGCTGGATCTCTGCCTGGGAGTATTTAGGGCCTCGCACGCCCGAAGAGCTTGCGCGCAGCGGTCATGCCAGCGGCCACATCGCACTACCTGAGCTGTCGGAGGAGACCCTGAAACGCGTAGAGCCTTATAAGAGAGTATGGCTGTCCAAGGACAGGCCAATATATGGATGGAGCGGCGCTGACGATTTCGTCGAACCTCGGTTTGACGATTCCTTTGGTATTCTCACCGCCAAACTGAAAACAAGCAAATCCAGCCAGGACAAACCCATGACCGTTTACATGGTTGGCAGTTTTCAGGAAGCTACGCCCCGTGGAGGGGTAGGTGATCCTACCAACCAAAATGTGGAAGACGGCCGCCGTTCACAGGAAGCCGCTGCAAGGCATACGATTGCCATCATCAAGGCGATTGACAAAATAAAGGTCCCCATCAAGTCGTATGTGGATAAGGATGTCGAATAGCTGATACGGACTGGTCCGGGGCTAGTTGTTTACTTGAAAAGAGATGACAGCGTTACCCCTATACCGGTATGGCCTCGCGCGGGGTTGATGAATAATGTAAATGGTGAGGAGTAACAGGATGACATTGATACCAGAAGACAAGGTTATAATAACAGTGGCCACTACAGGTGGTGTGGCTGGAACCAGGGAGCGAAATCCGAATGTTCCCGAAACGCCTGAAGAGATTGCAAAGGCAACACATGACTGCTGGAAAGAAGGGGCTTCAATCCTGCATCTTCATGCCAGGGACAAAGACGGGATACCAACCGGAGATCCCGTAGTATATAGCGAAATACACAGCAGGATAAGAGACCTGGGTTGTGAAATAATAATACAGGATACCACGGGCACAGGGCCCCAGGTTTCAATTGAGGATAGGATACGTTGCCTAAATGCTGTACCAAAACCTGAAATGGCTTCTCTCGACATGGGAACCATGGTTAGAAACTCTGGTCCTTATGAGGGCACATATTCGATAAGATATGGCAAAACCCTTGAAGATTGGGCTCTCAAAATGAAACGGGCCGGAGTTAAACCATGCATGGAAGTATTCAGTCTTTCCAACCTTCGCGAGGTAAAGAACCTAATCTCAAAAAATCTTCTGGAAAAGCCGTATTATGTGGAATTTGTGCTCGGTCAGCCTTATCACGGCGGAATTGACGCCTCACCAAAACATTTAAACTGGTTCATAGAGGATCTTCCCGAACCCCAGGATACAATATGGGGCGTCTTGTCAACGGGCAAGGATCAACTCCCTTTAACTACAATGGGAATTGTTCTTGGTGGTTCCATTCGTGTGGGATTCGAAGATAACCTCTTTTACCGCAAAGGAGAACTTGCTAAGAGTAATGCTCAGCTGGTTGCTCGGTCAGTTAGGATTGCCAAAGAGCTTGGCAAAGTGCCGTTAACAGCTGATGAAACAAGGGAATTGTTGGGGATAGAAAAGATATAGTCTTGCGGCATAGGGCACTAGGCATACGGTTAATTGTGCCGTTGTTATTTGTAATATTTTTGAGACATTTAAATTAGATTTGGAGGATTAAAATGGCTGATATGTTCAGTTTGGATGGGAAGATAGCAGTGGTTATCGGAGGCGCAGGAAGTATAGGAGGTGCAGTCGCACTCGGGCTGGCGCAACAGGGCGCAAAGGTATCCATAGCCAGTCGCAATCTGGAGCGTCTGGAGGCGTCAAAAAAGAAGATTCAAGAGGAGACAGGGGCTGAAGTCGCATTATTTCAGGTGGATATGAATGATGAGCAGAGTGTGATACATCTTGCCGAACAAGTACTTTCCGAATTCAATACCGTCGATATCCTTATAAATGCCCATGGTGCGAACACCAAAAGTCCTGCTGAAGAATTTACTGCCGAGAAATGGGACGCTCTTTTCGATCTCAATGTCAGAGGTATCATGTTCGCCTGCAGGGAGTTCGGTAAGATAATGATAAAAAATAAAAAAGGCAAGATTGTGATTCTGTCATCCGTAAGGGGTTCCAGGGCAACCCTCTGGGGCGGTAACCTGGGTTACTGTTCAAGTAAAGGAGCGGTGGATATGTTTACAAAGGCCCTGGCTTCCGAATGGGCACAGTACAATATCAATGTAAATGCAGTGGCCCCTTCCCTTGTAGCAAAACCCGAGACATGGGCTACACGCACTCCGGAGCAGATAGAGAAGTACCTGGCTAATATCCCCCTCAAGAGAGTGGCAGATCCCAAGGAGACGGCAGGGATATTTGCATTCCTGGCCTCGCCTGCTTCGGATTTTATCACAGGGCAGGTTATCTATCTTGATGGCGGTCTTTCAGCTGTCGCATAAATGGAGTTAGCGAAAAAAATGAGCACATAATTTAATAGGAGGTTCAAATGAAATTAATAAAGAAAGGCGATGGGGAGGCAAAAAGCGCCAAACGCCATTTCGCCCAGAGCGGCATAACTAAAGTCAGTCCCGAGACCGGCAGCCAAAGGCTGAGGGTGAGCGTATCCCATTTTCTGCCGGATGGAGGTGCTGAGATGTATGCCTCAAGCACGGAACGAGTATATTTCGGTATTTCAGGGAGCTTGATGGTAAAGGGTGGCAAAGGCGATAAATACATTGTTGAACCCGGTGATGTACTGTTCATTCCTCCCGGAGAAGAGAGAAGCATTGAAACGGTTGAAAATGAGCCAGCTACAATGCTCGTCGTTGTTGTTAATCTGGACTAGATTATGAAAAAGGATGAAAATATGGTGGACAATGGAAAAGTTGTTGTTGTGGGGGCAGGCGTAATGGGGCACGGTATTGCACAAATTTTTGCTCAGGGAGGCTTTCGAGTCTCCCTGGTTGATATTAACCAGAAAGCCCTTGACAAAGCCTTGAAACTTATTAAATCAAGCTTGAATACTATGGCTGAAGAAGAATATTTGGAACAGCCAGTCGAAAAAATTCTTGATCTGATTTCTCTTACGACATCTCTGCAAGAAGGGGCAAATGATGCTGATATCGCTGTGGAGGCAATTGCCGAAAACGTAGAGGCAAAGAAAGACATGTTTGCACAACTGGACACCTATTGCCCACCAAAGACGTTACTGGCAAGCAATACGTCCTACCTTAAGATCTTTGATTTCGTAGAAACTTCTCGTCCAGATAAAGTCCTTATTACTCATTGGTATGCTCCTCCGCAACTTGTTCCTTTAGTGGATGTTGTTGGTGGACCAAAAACAGATAAGAGAGCCCTTGAATCAATGGTTCAGGCATTGAAAAAGATTGGGAAAAGACCTATCCTGATGAAAAAGTACATTCCTGGTTATGCAGTTAATCGGATTCAGCGCGCCTTGTATCGTGAAGTTAATTTTCTTATTGATAATGATTACATAACGCCGAAGCAGTTGGATGAGGCTGTTAGAGTCGGACTTGCTTTTCGTATGATGGTGCTTGGGGTTGTGGCCCGTTATGACTTTTCCGGGATAAGTACAAGAACTCGCCACCCTCCCGGCTTTGAGGAGATTCCGCTAGATTATGAATATAAAAAGCATGCAGAATTGATTAAAAAAGGATTCCTGGGAGTTAAAACAGGTCGAGGGTTTTACGACTACAAGGGAAAGAGCGAAGAGGAAATGTATCGTGAAAGGGATATTCGATTAATCGAGGTTGCAAAAACTCTTAAGGAAATAGATGAAAGAGGACCTTTGGAGGGGACTTAGCCATAAACATGGGGAGGACCTTCCCGGATTATCTGAATGTTGAAGGAGCAGGCATTAAGTCCGAGTGGGAGTAATGAAATGAGTGACCACAAGAAAAAAATACCTGTTGAGGAGGGATTATGGACAAATCCTTCCTCCCCTGGCGATAAGCCACAATTGATAGGCAGTAAATGCCGTTCTTGTGGGGAGATATTTTTCCCACGTAAGAAAAAAATAATCTGCATTCACTGTCAGCAGAGAAAGCTGGAGGATGTTAAATTAAGCGGAAAAGGTAAAATCGCAAGTTTTACTGTGGTAGAAAGAGCCCCGGCTGGAGGATACTATAAAGGACCGGTTCCATATGCATATGGAGCCGTAAATATGTTAGAGAATGTGCAGTTATTTACTCTGTTCACGGGGAATCTGGATGACCTTCGAGTTGGAATGGATGTGGAAATGGTTATTGATAAATTATCAAATGATGTTGAGGGGAATGAGATTGTAACCTATCAATTTGCGCCAATTTAAAAAATACAGGAAACAGCTTAATAAATGAAACAGTTAAATGAAATGAGAGAGGTAGTAATAGCCGGTATTGGTTTACTCCCCTGGCACCGCTATGAAAATCAAGAGATATATGATTTTGGATCTGAGGCCATATTAAATGCCCTGAAAGATGCTGATATGGAATGGAAGGATATTCAATCAGCATTCTGTGGAAGCGTTTACCAGGGGACCGGATCAGGTCATCAGGTAATAAAGGAAATTGGATTAACCGGAATACCAATTGTTAATGTGGAGAATGCCTGTTCCAGCGGTGCCTCAGCCTTTAGGCTTGCTTACCAATCGATAGCCGCTGATATCTATGATATTGCAATTGCTGTTGGGTTTGAAAAGATGCCACTGGGCCCTATTCCAAGCACTGCTTTTAGACCCTATGAACTGAAAATGGGATTTAATTTTCAGCCAGCCAATTATGCCAATGAAACGGTAAGTTATATGGTAGAAACCGGCGCTACCGTGGAAGACTTCAGCAGGGTGACTGTGAAAAATAGAATGAATGGTGCCCTAAATCCGAATGCCTGCTTTCAAACTCCTGTCACACTTGAAGACGTTATGAGTTCTCGAATGATCGCTGCTCCGCTTCGATTGTTGCACTGCTGCCCTCTTTCTGACGGAGCGGCGGCCATTATCCTATGCAGCCGCGATAAACTCAAATCAAAAAATAAAGAAATATCAATAGCGGCCTCAGTTCTTACGAGTGGAGTTTATGGAGAAGCAAATCCGGTTAAGAGCCTCAAGTACCCTCCATCATTGGACCTGGTCGAATTTTCGGCCAGACAGGCTTACGAAATTTCCGGATATGGGCCAGAGGATATGAATGTGGTTCAGGCATATGACACCGTGGCAGCTTCTGAGCTTTGGAATCTTGAAAAGCTGGGATTTTGTAAAAAGGGAGAAGCCCCTGAGTTACTACGGGATGGAGCTCTGAATATAAATGGAAATCTTCCTGTAAATACCGACGGAGGCCTTATGTCCAGAGGACATCCCCTGGGAGCCACTGCTATAGGACAAATCTGTGAGATAGTTCTGCAATTAAGAGGAGATGCAGGATTAAGGCAGGTTCCCGGGGCTAAGATTGGCTTAGCTCATGCCAGAGGTGCAGGTCCTAATAGTACTGTTACTATATTGAAAAGATAATTTTTCACTGCTTGGGTGTTGTAAAACATCCCAGATTAATTAGTTTAAAATTTTTTGATTCATTGCTGATTTTAACTTTTATCTAAATTATACATAATATGCCCCAGAAAAAGATCTTTACTTTCCTGATATGTTCATAGCTCAAAATCCACTGTTGTTTTATTCAATTTATTCCTTGCCTCAGCCGCCATTTCATCAAATAAAGAGTCCAGGCTGGAATTGACGCCCCTAAGTCCATCAACAACCTTTACTGACCATTCCAGATAACCCTTCCTTCTCTCAGAGGACCAGGCATCAGGGGGACAATATATAAGATCATGGAGATTGCATATCTTATCTGCCAAACTCACCAGCTTGGCACGTCCTGATTTCTTAGATGCATTTTCTATTTGAAGTTTCTTTCTGACCATCTTGGGCAGGCTCTTGTCATCGGAAACCTCTTGAACAAGCAATAGTACATCTTCGCCAAAAATTGATTCAATCTCCACGGAATCTGTATCTGTGTCCTCTAACACATCATGTAAAATTCCGCCAAGGATTGTAATTATATCAATGCTCTCCCCACAATTCCACAGCATTTCAGCCACTTCAATGAGATGATTAATATAAGGAGTTCCCCTGCTGTTTTTTCGACGCTGGTTCCGATGTTTGTCTGCTGCGAACCGTAAAGCTTTTAGGACCAGTCCAGTATATGCATTATCGTCTATCATTGTTGTATGAATCCTGTTTAATTATTTTCTGATCACCTAAGCCTGATGTATGTGGCCGATTCATCGGCATAGCCTTAAATCCCGAAATATGCCGCCCTAACCTTATTTAGCATTAATCTCTTTCATAATACCTCTCCAGCTAGGAATTGAGCTGGTTCAATCGAAAATAAAAACCCTGTTCATCCATGAGTTCATCATGTGAGCCGGATTCAATTATGCGTCCATTATACAGAACCAATATTCGGTTCGCATTTCTTGCAGTAGAAAGACGATGCGCGATTATAATGGAAGTCCTGTTTTTCATCAAATTCAAAAATGCACCCTGGATCTGCTGTTCTGTCTCTGTATCGATATAGGATGTCGCCTCATCCAGAATAATAAGTTCGGGATTCCTTGCGAATGCACGGGCAATTGATACAAGCTGCCTTTCGCCGCTGGAAAGGTTTACACCGCCCTCACCAAGCTCTGTGTCCACGCCATTGGACAACTTCTCAACCAAGGCATAACAGCTCGATGCCTTCAGAATATCGGTCATCTCTTTTCCGGAAAGGTCACATCTTCCACGGCAGATATTATCCCTTATAGTGCCGGAAAACAAAAACGGATCCTGCATAACCAGGGCCATCCTGTTCCTCAGTTTGTGAGAATGAGACTCTCTGATATCGTGGCCATTTATCAAAATACTACCGGAATCAGGATCATAAAATCTCAAAATAAGGTTGATCAAGGTTGTCTTGCCAGATCCTGTGGGCCCCACAATGGCCAATGACTCACCAGCAGGGATAGTAAAGGAGATATCCTCCACAACAGGAACTCCTTTGATATAGCTAAAACACACTCTATTAAATTCAATTTTCCTGATGGGATCAGTCTCCAGAAAAACGGGTCCAACCGTGGATGCCGGTTCCGGCAATCTATCTTTCTCGTCCAGGAGCAGAAATATTCGTTCTGCAGAGGCCATCGCATTCTGCAGTATATTATATTTCTCAGAAATATCCCGTATGGGTCTGAAAAACATCTTCATATAAGATATAAATGCCACAAGCGCACCCAGGCTGATACTCCCTTGAAGCACATTTCTACCACCGTAATATATTACCAAAGCGGTTGCCAGCACACTGCAAAATTCAATAATCGGCATAAAGATTGCCATAATCCTGATCTGTCTCATACTGATCAGGAAATTATCATGATTTAACCTGATAAAATCATCATTGGTAAGTCTCTCTTTTCTAAAGAGCTGGATAGCACGCATGCCACCTATTGACTCACTCATCTTCGTATTTATTTCTGCAACCTTTACCCTAAGGAGCCTGAATATCTTACGAGACCTGCCTGAAAAGATGAGAGAGGCGTAGGCCACAAAAGGAAGTATACTGAATGTAATCAGGGCCAGTTTCCAATTGATATAAGCAAGCACACCTGCTATACCAATCAGGAGGAAGATATCCTTGAAAAGGACAGAAATAATGGAGGTGAAGAGTTCATGCATATTCTGCACATCGCTTGTCACACGGGTTACCAGCCTTCCCACAGGATTTCTGGTAAAAAAGGAGACGGAAAGCGCCTGAATATGGGTGTAAAGCCTGATTCTCAGACCATGCATGATCTTCTGGCCTATGTATTCCATAATCATCATATGAATAAAATGAAATACAAAAACCAGTGCTATTATAAGAAGATACAGGCCTGCCATACGTGTAACACCATATAGATCATTTTGTCTCAGGATCAAAAGATCTTCTTTTTCAAGCTTTTCCAATTCCTTATACTTAATTCTTATACTGTTGTTATCTGTCTCGAAAAGATCCTGATATCTCGATACAATTTCTCTGATTTTGGGATCCGACATGTCTGTATCCAGATATCGGACAGGATCACCTCTTTCCGAAACATCAGCGGCAGACGCAGACTCAGGGACGATATAACTATCTATGGCCCTTTTCAGTACAAGGGGCAGACAGAGTTCCATGATGGTTATTACAACAATCAGAAAAACCGCCCAGAATATATAATTATTATATGGCCTGACAAATGGGTACAGCTTCCTGAACAGCCTTATATCATATGGCTTTCCAAGCTTATCCTCTTCCGCGTATCCAAAGTCATTAAACATTGTACTTTTCTTCCAGCTCCTGAAGCCTGTAGGTTCTTGCGTAATATTTCTTCATGTCCATCAGTTCAGAATGGCTCCCTGACTCAACAATCTTTCCCTTTTCCAAGACAAGGATATTATCGGCACGATGAACAGCAGACAGCCTGTGGGAAACAATAATTACTGTCCTCTCCCCTGCCCTTGATTCTATGGCATCTACTATTCTGTCACCGGTTTCAGCGTCCACCTGGCTGATAGGGTCATCCAGTATCAATATGGGGTTCTTGCGGATCAGGGCCCTCGCCAGGCCAATTCGCTGCTTTTGCCCACCCGATAATGTAACTCCCTTCTCCCCTACATGTGTGTCAAAACCATTTGCAAATGACTGGACAGTCTCATAAAGACAGGCATCCTCAACCGCCTGCATCAGGTCATCCTCTCTAATCGAAGGATCATTGAATGTGATATTCTCTCTGATTGTCCCTGAAAAAAGGTAAGGCTCCTGAGGTGCAAAAGAGATATGGGAACGCAGGTCATCCAGACGCATGGAACGAATATCTTTACAATCTACAAGTATTGTCCCATCAGTCACCTCAAACATCCTGGGAATAAGATACAGCAGAGAAGTTTTACCGCTGCCCGGTGGTCCAACAATCCCGAATGTGCCCCCTGCAGGAATTGAAAAACTGATTCTGTCAAGTGCGGGTTGTGAATACGAATGGTACGAAAACAAGACCTGATCAAATTTAATATCTCCTTTAATATCAGGCATAGCCAAGGCCCCAGGTGAGTCACCAATATCGGGTTGTGTCTGCAGGATTCTGTCAATCCTATCCAGGGATGCTGCACCACGCTGTATCAGATTAATCAGCCAGCCGATCGCCATCATAGGCCAGGTCAAAAGGGCAAGGTAGCTGATAAACGCGACAAAATCACCAGGAGTTATGGTGTGGCCAATGGTCTGATGTCCACCTAAATACACGACAAAGCAGAGACTCAGATTTGTAAAAAACATCATCATGGGATTAAACGCGCCCGTAATCCTTACAAGCCCCATGTTTTTTGAGATATACTCTTCTGAAATTTCCGAAAATGCCTCCCTCTCATCCTCATGAAGAGAATATGCCTTGATAATTCTGATCCCTGCGAACCTCTCCCTTGCGGCCTCTGTAAGATCAGAAAAAGATGCCTGCACTTTACCGTACATATGGTGCATACGCCTGCTAAAAACCTTGGCACTAATAATAATAAGGGGCATGGGAATAAGCGCAAATAAAGTCAGATTTACATTGATATAGACCATAAACCCTATGGCTGTTATGCCCAGGACAACAGAATCGATCAGCGCAACCAAACCCATGCCCATGGCCATACGGATATGCATGAGATCATTTGTTGAATGAGCCATCAAATCACCGGTCTTTGTCCTGTTATAGTAGGCAGGAGACAAAGTAAGAAGATGAGAAAACAGCCTGTTTCTAAGCCCCTCTTCCACAAGCCTGGATGTACTGCTCAAACAGCTTCGCCAGACATATCGAAACCCGGCGATAAACACCGCAATGATAACAATCCATCCAGCATAGTGAAAAAGCTGTACTGAATCTACGGAAAAAATGGTCAGATCATCAATGATCCTTTTAAGTATCCTCGGAATAATAAGCTGGAGCAGATCTACCAGAACCAGGGACAAAAATCCCAATAACAGCAGATGCCAATTTCTCTTAAGGTATGGTTTTATCAGATATGTAGAGCTCACTTTATGCACAGATCCTGTTAAAATATAGATTATTCATCCAATCAGTCAGCAGAAAAAGGCTAAGGATTAAGGCGTTCAAGTGTTTGTTTTTAAATGACTTTATCAACACCTTAAGCACGCATCCAATCCTTTGGACCCTTTTGCAATTTTACTTTAACACCAGTCAATGATCAAACTTTAGTACGAAATTCTCGACCACTTGTGTACATATTTTAGATAAATCCTTTGGGTATGATCCAAACATTAAAAAACTCTGCAGACCGCAGAGTTATAGAACGGATCAACTTAATCAGGAATTTATATCAGAAATAAGATGTATTTATGAAGAATGATTCTGTTAAAAAGCAGACCTAGAAAACACGGATTACTCCGCATCAAATCCAGGAACCTGCCCATCTTCCGGCTCATCAACATCTGAATAAGGATCATCAAAGCCTAATTCCGCACTCTCAGAAAAATCCGCATCAAATCCAGGTGCGGTGCCGTATGATGGATCTTCATCAGAGGGATATCCTGTCTCATCCTTGGACTTTATGGATATATTCATCCCAAGTTTCATGCCCTCTTCTTTGAATGAGCCCTCAGCCATTCTGAGTCCACCCATCGGTGTAACAATGATCGCTGCCTTGTTCTGAACAGGACAGTGGTGTTCGCAGTATCCACATCCCGCGCATTTATCCTCTGTGATTTCAGGTACAGAGACAGGATTCCCTTCCACATAATTGAACTCTATCGCACCAAATGGACACACCTCATCGCATACCATACACTTCTTTTTATGTTCCCAGGCAAGACACAGGTTTTTTATGATAGTGGCGGTTCCGGACCTGGCCCAAATTCGCTCCTTTCTCGGAAGACTGCGTATCGCAAAAGTAGGACATACATCTCCACAGTTGGTGCATGAAGGATCACATTTTCCCCTTCTCGGAACAAAACCGGGACTGAAAATAGCGGCAAAACCTGCCTGTGTCCATATGGGCTGAAGTACATTGTTTGGACAGGCAACCATACATTCCCCGCACCTGACACACTTAGCAAGGAAATCCATCTCAGGGATAGATCCCGGCGGACGTAAAAGGTCATGAGGAGCAACCTGTCCGATGCCTTGTTTTCCATAGAGAGAGTTTAGGCCGGTAAGATTGACGGTAGCTGTTCCAAATCCGGCCAGTCCGGATACTAGAAATCTGCGCCTTTCTGGAGAATTGACAGGTTCACCTGCAGGATTTCTGTCTGCCTTCTCTGCTGAAAATCTTACAGCATCAACAGGGCAGATCTCTTCACAGGTTTTACAGACAATGCATTCCGAGTGAGATGAAGAGCCGGGATCATCCTGACTTATTGCCGCCGTAGGGCAGCTCTTCACACATTTTCCGCAGTTTGTACAGTCCTCAGAAACCTGCCTGCGATAAAGGGGTTTCATGGAAAACAGGGCAAGGATTGCCCCTGAGGGGCAGATAAACCTGCACCAGAAACGGGGTGAAATCCTGACCGCAGCAAAGACTGCGATAAAAAACACTAAAATGAAAAGCTGGGTCGCAAACCTGGGTGTTGGTATCTTGGCAAATACAATTGAGTATATATCAAATTTTTCTGCCAATGGCATGACAATCTGCACTCCTAATGATGCAAGAAATGAAAGCACCGGATAGATTACAAGGCCATAGAATCGTGCGATAAGAGAGATGGGAGATCCCAGAAACACAAGAGATACACCCAAAAGAGCAGCACCCAAAATAAAGAAAAGCACATAGTACTTGATAGACCTTAGATGCCTGTCTATTTGAACAGTTTTTTTCCCTGGACTGTTGATGAGCCTGTCTGTTTCATCTATAGTTGTACCCATTGGGCAGATATAACCGCAGAAGATACGCCCGAAAAAGGGTGCTAGAAGAATGACAATTATGGCAGGGATATAAACAAAAGAAAAGGTACGGCCGCTTATGACCGTACCTATAAAAATAACAGGATCAAATCTCAAAAACAGATCCGGATTAGAGAGAGGTAGAATTAAAGATGCAACTGATGCAAGAGAAAATAAAAAAACAACGAGACACAATATCTGAATCAGTCGCCGGAAACTCATTATAGGACCAGGGTCTTGATGTTCAAGTTCTCAATATCCATCCTCCCAAGACCACGTTCATGAGCCTCCCTGATATGCGCGACATTTTTTGGACGGAATTTTTTCCCTGACCATGTAAATGCGGAGACCGCGTATGCGTCAGCAGATACCATATCCCTTGAGGCAATAATAGTATCCTCCTTAAGAACCAGTCCCGGCCCCCTTGGCCCCTTGGTCGAAAGGACTCTTGAACCATCAATGACAACCAGATCAGCCTTTAGCATCGTACATATATCCACAATACTTGAATCCAGTTCCCCCCTGTGCATTATTCTACGGTCGTAGACTAAGCCCATCATACCCTTCATGGAGAAGCTTACACCAGTGGCGCTGTGCGACTTTGCAACAGGTGCTGCAATCATCACATCCGCCTTAAGGGCCTCCTTCAGGATGTCTGTCTTAGACATTGTCTTAGAATTTGGAATATCTTTCTCCTGATAAAGATTCGCGCTTTCAGCGCCTGCAACCAGGGTATCCGAGATCTCCTTGCAAGTATCATATATACCGGTCCGTGCCAGACAGTTGGCCTGTCTATCAAGGGTGTGGTCAAGGATAAGTACCTTGGATGCCCCTGCCTCTTTACACATAAAGACAAGCTCTTTGACCACTTCAGGATGTGTTGTTGCGCCCATTGAAGGAGACCTGGCAAAGCTCATATTTGGCTTTATAAGCACCCTGTTTCCTTTATTTACAAAACTTCCCATGCCGCCCAGTATCTCAACCGCGGCCCTGGTAGCAGCAGCACGAGAACCCTTGGCTACGCTTATATCCGGAACAGAACTGGCCAGCCCTTTTTTTGTAAGGAGCAGGCCTGATGTACCTGCCGCAAGGCAAAACGCACTCTTAATCTGCAGCTTCAGAAACTCTCTTCGGTCAAAATTCTTGTTCATCCATTCTGTCAGAAAAACACGCTGTTTTCTATCTCCCATGAAATTAGCCCCTTTCTCACCCTGTCCTGCCAGCAGCAAAATCATAAGGTAATTAACAAATCCTGACCTTTGCACAAGTAAAAATCAGGATTTTAGTATATATGAAACTCGGAAACCTCTTTTTCCTCATCATCAGAATCACCATTCGGGTTCCGAACCGGTAATGCCCTTAAGTAGTAGGTAAATGTCCTGGGAGGATAGCGGCGTTTGCCAACATGAAAGCGGTAGGCGCCAGCCTCTTCATCACGAAGCTCAGATGCCCATACAACACAATCGGTAAGCCCTATAACTGCAGCAATATGGAAGCCTTTACTGTTTTCGAGTTTTTCATCGTATAGGGCTTCAAGTTCATCCAGTGTTGGCATCCTCCAGTCTGTATAGCCTACCCCCTCATAATTTTCACAATATTCTTTTGCATCTGCCCAGTTTATAGGATTACCGTTATCTATTGCCGCCCACATAAGGCCGGTATTTGTATCAGTAACAGTGCCATCGCCATTATCCACAATAGAACCTAGATTACGTCCAATTATGGTTATATCTGACAATGAGAGGAGTCCATTTTTTCCATCCATTGTAAACATAACTAAATCTTCGTCTTCACCAGTAACAAAAAAGCTCTTCTCTTCAGATCCATCATAGAATCTTCCCTTAAATTGCTGGCCTAAAATCTTAGCGGACGTCAAAGGGTATTCACTGTCTCCAATCTTGACGGATCCGCTGTATATCCCTTTCTTTTCCTGAATATCTACGGAATATTTACTGGATTCCCATATTCCAGGAAGTATCTTTGGAAGCATCAATCCCTCTAAAGAATCAGTGGTATCACCTGAAACAAATAACAGAATATCATCTCCGACACTGATGGTAAAAGTGACCTCATTGCCTTCCTTGTCAGGATAAGATCCGGTAAGCGCGCCGTCTTTGATACTACCACCCTCAAAGATGAAGCTATCTCTCTTAATAGCAATGACACCACTGTAGCTACCGTTATCTTCAGTTATATATACCTGCACCCTACGCCCCATAAATGCGCCAATAAATGATGTATCGGCCTGTGCCAGCTGTCTGTCCTGAATAATAATGCCACATGCTACTAACAAAATAAG
>JAFDJA010000324.1 GCA_019307745.1 Deltaproteobacteria bacterium
TTATAATTTTTTTTTTTTTTTTTTTTATGCTCTCCTGGAAGGCCATTGAGATGGCCTGGTCCTCTGTTTCCATGCTGGAAAAGAGTTGGGGCGCCTTTAAGGGCCCCATCTACCCAAAAAAAATTGCCCTTGCATTGGGAGCAGTCCTGGTCCTGCTGCAGGGGACTGCACAATTCATCAGGAATATCCTGTTGATTAAAGCCTCCGGCAGCAGGGACGGAGGTGAGCTATGAGCATTACTATTATAACGATAATACTTCTAGCCTCAATGCTTATACTCCTGGCTCTCGGAGTGCCAATATCGTTCGCGTTAGGGGGTGTCAGCGCCATTTTCGCTGTATTTTTTTGGGGTTTTGATCATCTATATATCCTTGCATCAGCCTCTTATGGAAATTTACAGGATCTTAATCTTGCCGCTATTCCAATGTTCGTAATGATGGGATGGGTTCTCCAGCTCTCTGGCATAGCGGATGATCTGTTTGAGACTATGAGTGTCTGGCTTGGCAATATACGCGGTGGTTTGGCAATGGGCGTTATTCTCGTGTCCACACTTTTTGCCGCAATATGCGGAGAACTCGTAGCCGCGATCTTTACCATAAGTACTATTGCTCTGCCGCCCATGATTAAACGTGGATATGATAAGATACTGACGGTAGGGTGTGTTATGGCAGGGGCCCTACTGGGTCTTATTATACCACCAAGTATAGAAGTAATAGTATATTGCTCGATGACTGGTGAGTCCATCGGTCGCATGTATCTTGGTACCTTTATCCCGGGCCTCTTACTCGCAACACTCTATATAATCTACATTGCAATAAGGTGCCATAAGAATCCTGAACTCGGTCCTCCCATGTCGATGCATACGAGGATCACGTGGGAAGACAGATTCATCAGCCTGAAAGGTGTTGTAGCCCCTTTGATACTGCTGTCAATCATAATAGGCGGAATATATTCAGGCGCAATTACGCCAATGGAAGCCTCTTCAGTAGGGGCCACGGGTGCTTTTATATGCGCCATAATCTATGGTCGTTTTAACCTGAAAATGCTGAAGGAATCCGTAATTATGACTCTGAAGGTGAGCACGATGATTGCCTGGCTGCTAATTGGCGTGGGTACCTTCAGCGCTGTCTATAACGGGATTGGGGCTCTTGATCTTGCCAAGAACATAAGTCAGGCACTACCTGGTGGAGGATGGAACGTCATACTCATCACACAGATTTCCCTCATCTTTTTTGGCATGTTTCTAGATGATTTTGCTGTCATCATGATTTTCGCGCCTATATTTGTAACGGCCGTCAAACCCCTTGGCTTCGATCCTCTTTGGTACGGTGTCCTGTTTATGATAAATATGCAGTTATCTTTTCTGACACCCCCATATGGATTTGCATTGTTTTGCATGAGAGCCGCGGTTCCGAAAGGGATTGAGCTTTCCATGAAAGAGATATATCGGGCAGCTATCCCCTTTATTTTAATTCAGGTCTCATGCCTGATTCTGGTTATGATATTTAAGCCCATAGCGACCTGGTTACCTCATCTCCTTATCCGGTGAAGGTTCCGGAAGTCAAAAGGAGGTCCGGCATTGCTTACTATAGTTCTCTTGATTTTCGATGTAATATGTCTCTGTGCAGCCATATACTTTATGGTTGAATCAATCCGTGAAAAAGAACACAGGGCACCTTACTTTGGCCTGGCAGGCAGACCTATTGTTTTCCGTTAGGGACAATACTGTTACCGCTCTTCTCGTCGATGCTGACCAATGGTCCAGGCCTTGGTCCTTTTTCCAAAATCATGGACCTCTTCAACTATTTTCTCCAAAGGTCTTAGTAGCTTGGGTCTGGGCACCGCATCCGGATATCCCAGCACTATCATATCAAAGGCAATCAGTTCATTGGGTATGCCAAGAAGTTTCTTGATATTAGAATGTGCAGGCTCAAAGGCAACATCGGTCCACCATTGAGCGGCAAGGCCCAGCGACGATGCAGCCAAATGCATGTACATAAATGCGTTTGCAAGGCTTGCTTTAAAAATATGAAGATATTTTTCCTCCGGCCCTTTGTCCAACCCAGGAGGCAGGGCGATCCGTGCCCGGGTGTCGCCGTAGAGAATAATATAGACCGGGGCGTTAAGAAATGTACCGGGGTTGAATTTTGTCCTTTTTGCCAATCTTTCCAATGGGCTAAGCGCTGAGTTATATTCTGCTTTTGCCTCTCTTGCTTTTGCGGAGACCGCATGAGAATTCAGAATGATATCCACAATCTTTTTCCTCAGGTTCTCCTTCTTAATGACAACAAAATCCCACGGTTGCGAGTTAAATCCTGATGGAGCCCATCTAGCTACCTCAATAATTTTTTGTATATATTCATCTGGTAGATGGTCTGATTTGAATCGTCGGATGCTACGTCGCTTTTTAACATGCTCCAAAAGCCCTTCGTAATCAATATTCCTTTTCCCCTTTTCACTGATTTGTTACATCAGGTTTTCGCCTGTGCGTTCCAATATTCCAACTCGTTGCCCTAATGATAAAATCCTTGATCTCATCGTCTGACCGGAACTCTTCAGGTTCGCATTCGTAGTAATGGATAATCTTTATTGTGTCCTTCATGAATTTGGGCCTTGGCTTAAATCCTGGATATCCAAACGTCATCATGTAATTGCTGTATCGAAAATCCAAAGAGCTTATAATTTCTCTATGCAGGTCGATGATTTCCCC
>JAFDJA010000176.1 GCA_019307745.1 Deltaproteobacteria bacterium
GATAACCGACTCCTAGGAGGTAAAAACATGCGCCAATGGTGCCCATAACAAGATAACGAAAACTGGCGTACAGTGCTCCCTTTTCCCCTATGCCAATAAGCCCATATCCGGACAGAGAGGCTACTTCCAGCATAACAAAAAGGTTAAACAAGTCGCCGGTTATGCATATGCCCAATAGACCGGTAATCAGTAATATATAAAGGCTCCAAAAGAGCGCGATTTTTTCCGGCAGCTCTCGTTCTACACTCTTTTTGGCATGGGCTGCTACCAGCAGGCTGAGCAGTGAAACCAAAACCAGCATGATAGCATTGAGATGGTCGATCCGGTATTCGATCCCCCATGGAGGCTTCCATCCTCCCAGCCAATACTGGATTGTACCATGCTCTATAACTGTTTTCAGAATGCCGCAAGATGAGGATAGGCAAACCACCAGAGCCGCTATTGCCAGAGGGAAAGCGGTCCGTTTTAACCACCACCCTGAAAGAAATATCAAAAAAGATATTACGAGGGGGCAGACAACGATAATGATTGGAAGTTGCAGGCTCATTTCAAATTCAAAAAAGGTCTTTCATGTCCGGATGATGTTTTATCACTTTGACAAATTGTTCGGTTCGGTGATCATATCGCTTTTTTAAGATCATCAGAAGCCGCTGGTTCAACAGAAATCCCATGTAAGGATCTTTTTCACAGAGGGTTCTTATTTTATTTCCTCTAATGGAAAATATTTCGCAGGGCTCGGCACATACGGCGTCAGTGGTGTAATACCCCTCCTCGATCATGGTCGACCAGCCGAATGCAAATCCGGGTTTGACGGACCCTACGGAGACCATGATCTTGTTCGTCATTTTCTGCTCAAGAAGTACCTTGCCCCTTTTAACCATGTAGAAACGATCGGCGATATTGCTCTGCCTGAAGATGGTCTCCTGGTCATCGAATGTTAAAACATCGGTAATCGCAATTAAGCGGTCGAGCATATCGTCTTTGAGATGGGCCATAATAACCATCTTTTTTAAGTCCTCTGTGGTTATCATTTTAGTCTCCTATTCAGTATAGCCGCAGCCGGAAAAAACACTTTGATATCTTTGCAGATAAGCGCAGACTCAAATTTCAGGTTCTTCCGGGTTAGGGCTTGCTTGGAAATTGGTGTTAACCTTCTTTTAGTTGAGCTAAAATTTCATCCTCTTCTAAAGTATTGTACTGCCGATAGAGCCCGATAATTAAAGCGAGGGCAACGCCTAGGGTTGCAACAGCCACAACGATTGCCGTCAGCATCAACACATGGGGTAAGGGATTGATGTAGTTTACTGCATGAATTGCGTGATTCTCTGCGCCATGTGCGTGTTCAACAATTGGTACCGTGGCCTTATTCTTGGCACCGATGGAAATGAAAAACAGGATGATAGCCGTTTGCAAAATGTTCATTCCTATAATCTTTTTCAGCAGATTGTTTTTGACGATAATGCCATACATGCCCAGCACCATCAATATAATGTAGATAAAGTAATTAATTCTTGAAATGATGAATGTCAGCACATCATTCATTATTACAGTCCCTCTTTATGTTTTCCGGCTGAAGCCAGGTTATAGTAAAGCATGAGCATTACAGCCATCACAGCTATACCAACCCCTATCTCTACAATTAATATACCATGGGATCTTGCTGTGACAGGATCTGTACCCAAAAGAGCTGCCAAAGCGCTGTAATCCAAAAAATTGGATTTAAAAAGCATGCACAAAATCCCTGTGCCTGCATAAATAAAAACACCCAGGGCACACATAAAAGCCGTAATTTTTTCACTCATCTGCCTGATGGCTGACCTGAGATTGAATCCTATGGCAAAAAGCACAAATGATGCACCTAAAATTACACCACCCTGGAATCCGCCTCCCGGGCTGTGATGTCCATGTGCAATAACATAGAGGGCAAAGATCTGGATAAAAGGGATGATCATCCTGCAGGTTGTCCTTATGATCAAATCATAAGGTATCCACACAGAATCAATACGCTCAAAATGATCGGATTCATTCGGAACCTTACCCCCTTTTTCAATCCGCAGTGTAATTCCTGTCGGGATGTGTCGGTACATTCTTGATTCCGGCACTGTTGTTTTAAATGTTCTTAAAAGGAAAATGCAGACAATGCCGGCTGTAAAAATAACAATGGTTTCAAACATCGTGTCATATCCACGATAATCAGCCAAGACCGCGGTGACAATGTTTGGGACAGATGTATCTTCAAGGGTATTTTCGATATAATAGGGTGATACATGGGTGCTTGCCGGTGATTTTAGATCACCCCAGACTGGAAAATCCAGGGCAAAATAGATCAGAAGGCCGCCAAATAATAGAACAATAACTGCTCTTATGGCTTTCAATCTTTGGTCCTCCTTGAAGTTCGAAAAACTGCTGATACGAACAGCACCGTGCTGATACCGGCACCCACGGACGCTTCAGTAAATGCCACATCGACCGCTCCCATAATTGCCCATAAAAGGCATAACATAAAACTGTAGGCCCCGAACAGAATTGCAGCACTCAACAAGTCTTTGGTAAAAAGAGCCCCTACACCGAATAAGACAACCAGAACCAGTATAATCAGTTCAATCTGCCAGATCATATTTGCTTACCTTTCTTTTTTTCCCATGGCTTCAAACCTGCCCTGACACCGGCATCAACTATGGAATGAATGGCAGTGGGGCTGGTTATGAAAACAAACACTACAATGAGGATGATCTTTACGGATGTGATAAATGCTGTAAGCGTAAAGGGTTGTATGGTATACAATGCAAAAGCCGACATTGTAATGACAAGTCCTCCGGTATCCAGTTTGCCTGCCGGATGCAGTCGCGAATAAAAATCAGGAAACCTTATAATACCGATGGACCCGCCTGCAAAAAAGATCAGGCCGCATATTAACATGATAGTAATTATAATTGTCATATTATTGTAGTCCTGTTTCTTTTTCCATTAATCTTATCTTTCCTGGCTTTCATCATACAATCCTTTTTCTTTCTGGAAATATCGGGAAGCTGCCAGCACTGCTATAAAATTCAGCATTGCGTAAGCCAGGGCAATATCCACGAACATATCCACACGTTTGTATATTAAACCAATAAGAATCAACATAACAATGGTCTTGCTGCCAATTGCATGTACCCCTACCAGACGGTCCGGAACAGTGGGGCCGAAAAGGGATCGATAGTGAGTCAAAAGCATCAGAAGACCTAAAAATATACCTGTATATAAAAAAATATCACTCATTATTCATCAAACACCTTTGCAATCTTCTTTTCCATTTCACCGGGCAATCCCTGCCCTGATATGTCATCAATACAGTGTACTGCAAATGATCCCATTACACCTGCATAAATCGTAATTGTCCCGGGAGTAAGGGTAATAGAGTTTGCAAAGGTGGTACGGGAAACATCACTTTTCAACCGGCTGTTAAACTTAATGATTTTAGGGTTAATCAGGTCCATCATCCTTGGATGGAACGTCAGGTAAAGCACGTGTAAATTTGCCAGAAATATTTGATAAAACAGCCAGAGGAGATAAACGGCGAACTTGAGCCAGCATTTAAGAAGACCGGACGGCAATGCCCCTGGGAACAGCAAACGGCTGCTGATTGCCGATACAATAAGGCATGATACCACCCCTAGGGAAATATGAAAGAAATCAAACTTACCCGAAAAAAGCAGCCAGAAGCCAAGCATAATGATGAAGGTGATAATAAAACGTAATGTCGATGATTTCTTTTCGGTGGGGTATTGCGGTTGATGCGTCCGCACCACGGGTCGGTTGGGCTCCTGGGTCGGCGTTATTTTTTCATCTGTGGGCAATACTTCTTAACCCTTTCTTTTCGAATCTATCGCATTAATCGCAATGGTTGGACTTATTCAGGAGACTATCGGGTGGTATTAGCGTTAGTGATACCGCAATAATTATGCCAAGTGAACAACCAACATGTGTATCCTGGCGCGAACCCTTAACCCGACCTATTTTTTTTTACCTTTCGATCATCGGTTGTTGAGAGCCTCCAATATGTCTCGCTAAGCCGATCCTATAAAAAAACGCAATATGTTCATTGCAGCGATTTTTTTTTATTGCACAAATATCGGTTTGGCAATTCCGGTATTATCCCCTGACAATTTGATAACTGGCCGATTTATATCCCTTCACCTTTCGGATATGAAACGCAAGGATCCGGCTTTGGTACTGGGCGGTATAATTTTTAAGTTTCTTTTTGGCTTTGCGAAATCGCTCGCCCTGAAGGTTTCCAATGAAGTTTTGCACGTCGTTGACCCTGCCTTCACACAGCAGGTGGGGGCCGTCACCGATCAATACCTCCCATTCCCCCGCCACAAGAATGCCCAAATCTTCAAGGAGGGGATAAAATTCTTCCATCACATATCGATCGTACTTTTCGCGGTCTTGATCGTTTTCGGTGATGACGTTCCACATCTGGTTAAATTTGATCGTGTCCTCCTTAATATCGGTGGAATAGGCGTCTTTTTTTCCGGTTGATATCAGTACCTTGGTTTTGTAATTGATGATATAGTTTTGCAGATTCGACCTCAGCTGTCGATATTCATCATTTCGCAACGCTTCTTCAAGAATATCAAGATCGTTGCTCACCGTCTCAAGAATGAAATCGCTGTAAGCCCCTACCATCACGGACCACGCCGCCACCGTATGCATGTTCAATCGATTGATCCCGGGGATAAACTTCTTAATGATGAATTTCTCGTAATCATCTCTTCTTCGGGGATTGATAGCCCAATAGTGATTCAGTTTAACCGACATGGCAAACCCTCCTCTAAAATGAGGTGATAAGTGATAAGAATTTACTTTTTCATTGAAATAGTATAGGTGATCGGTCTTTTGTGTCAAGTAAAATCTAATCGGTAAAATCTAATCGGTAAAATCTAATCAGTATATATTTTGTGGTGAGGAAATGACCAGAAGAGGCTACAGGAGCATAATTTCCAAAGAAACGGCAACTAAGGAAAAGAGCCAAAGACTCTGTCATTTCAGAATATTGCCCGCATAAATATCCCTACATACATTCTCCTTGCATGAAAAGAGATATGTCAGTATAGTCGACAAATATTGAGACCTTTGAAAAATGGTAATTTTTGAAGTTAAACTCGGCCCTCGAAGCCGGTGCCATTTTAATAACCCGAAATTTGCAACAAGAAAAGGACAAAATAAATAATTTTTTGTGTTTTCGAATTTTCGTTCTTTCGTAATGAAATATTTTTTGATTCTGGCTTGTCCGAAATAGAAACATGCTCTTAAAAATTATCAGTTTTATTAAAATCGATATCTGGAGGATTCGGCTCAAAGGCCTTCCTTTTACAAAAGCACTTATTATCAGGCTGCTTCGGATTGTCCTGCTGACTATACGCAAATTCCATGAAGATAAATGCCTGTTAAGAGCTTCCGCCTTGACTTTTTACTCACTTCTTTCCCT
>JAFDJA010000077.1 GCA_019307745.1 Deltaproteobacteria bacterium
TACCGTGGGTTTTAAAGGGAGTTCATTTACATTTCAGGATCTATTAAGTCAGGCCATGTTCACAAGGGCAGGGACATCTCAGGTCGGTCGCGGTACTGCCCTGGCAGATATCTATTCGACCTTTGAGCAGGGATCTTTTGAATCCACAGGAAATACTACGGACCTTGCGATAGGCGGTGATGGTTTCTTTGTGCTCAGGGAGTCCACCTCAGAAGTCCAGCATTATACCAGGGCTGGAAATTTCCGTTTTGATAAAGAGGGACTGCTGGTCAACCCTGAAGGATATGTTGTGCAGGGATGGGGTGTTGATGCGGACGGTGAAATAACAGGTTCGACTGAGGATATTGCCTTGACATCCTTCACATCCGAGCCTGAGGCAACCGAGGAGGTCACTATAATCTCAAATCTTGATAAGGATGAACAAAGTAATGTGATGATTCTTTCAAAAGTATGGGACGGTACAGACTCCACTCCCATTGATACTTCTAATTATGAATATCAGTCAACTGTCAAGGTATATGATGCACTGGGAAGCACCCATGATATTACTGTCTATTTTGACAAGATTCAGGGATCTGAGTGGCAGTATATAGTAACATGTAATCCAGATGAGGATATGAGGGCAGGTTTTGCAAACACAAAGTCAGCCGGTCTGCTTGGACGCGGCAAGCTTAATTTTAATGAGGGAAGCGGTACTCTCACCTCTCTGGTTATGAGCAGGTTGACTGGAGCAACTGATGGTACTGATCAGGATGTTGTTATCGATAGCACGCCAGCTACAGCATACACAGGCATAGTGACTATGAGCGTTGATAATCCTGAGATCCTTACAACTGCAAACGCTGGTAATGTAACATTGACTTTTGACGGAACAAACTGGAGTTCCTCCGGAGGTTATGCTGTTATAGATGATACGTCTACACAGGTGAGCATTGACATTGACGGGGATGCAAGTGCAGATATCACAATGAATCTGGGTACAGCCGCTGCTGCAGGAGAAATATTGGATTTGACCCTGACAGGATCTGACGACTGGACAGCTCAGGTCGCCGGTACTGATACTAACAGCTCCGGGTATTTTGAGTTTCAGGCGGACTTTCTAGGTGGTACGAGTTCATCAACCTTTATGGATATTGCTTTTAATGTGGGTACCAAGTATGATGGTACTGCTTTTGCCCCTGATTCCCTCGCCACAACCCAGTATGCCAGCTCTTCAACTACTGTTTTTCAGTCTGCTAACGGTTATGGCGCAGGCGCACTCCAGGGAGTTGACGTTGACGTTGATGGCCTGATTACAGGTGCGTATTCCAATGGTCAGGTCCTCCCCCTGTATCTCATCTCACTTGCCAAGTTCCAAAATATTCAGGGGCTCCATAAGGAGGGTGGAAATCTCTTCAGGGAAACAAGAGAGAGCGGTACTGGTATTACAAACCAGCCTGGTACCAACGGTCTTGGCAGCATTGCCCCTAATTCTCTCGAACAGTCCAATGTGGATATTGCAAATGAGTTCGTAAAGATGATTACAACCCAGAGAGGGTTTCAGGCAAACTCTAAGATCATAACAGTCACGGACCAAATGCTGTCAGACTTGATAAATCTTAAGCGTTAATAATTATTTTTTTTCAATTGATCTAGAAACTACCACAGCCTGATCGGGGTGTGGTAGTTTTGAAAGTGGGATATTGTCGTGGATATCTTAAAAGAGTATCGTCATATTTTTGACGACATTTGAATGCTGCGGAGTTTGTTTAACAAGGGAAATGGTCAAAATTTTGACGAAAAGTTCCTATTAAATTGGGCTGAAACCGGAAAGACATATTCAATTTGCCGTATATTTTAGGCCTTTGATGTTATTTTTCTGGAATAACAATGAGTTATCCGAACGGATAATCTGGAGCTTTTCCTTGAATAGATCATCACTCCTAATATGAGTCCAGGGCTGTTATCATTCTTTTCCTGTTAAATCCCTAAATAAATGCCTTTCAGAAAATTTCCACCTGTCATTTTATTTAATCTCTATTCTGAAAAATCTTTATATTTAAAGCACTTGTATGTAGAGGACAATGTTTTTTCCTCTCCTGTTTCCTGATTGTCCAGATGTATGGCACAGAGGTTGCTTTAATGTTGATCAACTATTTCTCAAAAATTGAGAGGAGAGAAGGGCAGATATGGATATTGCAACTTTGGTGGGTCTTATTACAGCTTTGGGCCTTGTTTTAAGTGCCATATTTATGGGTGGCAGCATGGTGATGTTTGTAAATATCCCAGCATTCATGATCGTTGCGGGAGGGACAATGGGGGCTACGATGGTCAATTATCCACTCCCAGATATTCTCAAGGTGTCAAAGGTAGTAAAGAATGCCTTTTTTACAAGGAGTTATACTTCAGGTGAGCTTATAAACTCCTTTGTAACCCTGGCAGGCACTGCAAGGAGGGAAGGTATCCTTGCACTGGAAACAGCACTTAACGAAATTACTGATGAGTTTATGAAGAAAGGGCTTCAGCTCTCTGTTGATGGACTGGAGCCCCTTTCTATCAAGGAGATCCTTGATACAGAGATAAATAATATCCAGGATAGACATAAGCTGGGGGCTGAGATTTTTACTACACTCGGGGCCTTTGCGCCAGCCATGGGTATGATTGGAACTCTCATCGGACTTGTGCAGATGCTTCAGACAATGGAGGATCCGAGTTCCATTGGTCCCGCAATGGCTGTTGCACTCCTGACAACTTTTTACGGCTCCGTTATAGCAAACATCTGCTGTCTGCCGGTTGCCGGTAAGCTGAAGAACAGGAGCAATGAAGAGGTACAGGTAAAGGAATTGATGACAGAGGGTATCCTGTCAATTGCCAAGGGAGATAATCCCCGGCTTCTTGAGCAGAAACTGAATGCGTTTCTGGCTCCTCAGTTGAGGGGAAGTTCGTTTAATTAATATGGGTTTGAGCAGGTGGATTGAATATTTCAGAGGGGATTAGGAAATGGTTGATGAGGAAGAAGGGAAAAAAGAACAAGCGGAAGAAGGGAGAGGAGAAAAAAACCCCTTTCCTATAAAAATCATTATTATCGCGGTTCTGGTACTGGCTCTGGGAGGCGGTGTTTTTTTTGTAATAAAGAGCGGGCTATTGATTGGTATATTTAAAGGAGATGAAAGTCTGGTGGAGAATGTGGATGAGATTGGCCCGATTTATTCCATGGATACCTTCATTGTCAATCTGGTGGGGACTCGAAGCAAGAGCTATCTGAAAGCCAAGCTGGAGCTGGAGCTTAGCAATGAAAAGGTTAAAGATGAGATAAATAAAAGGTTGCCTCAGTTCCGAGATACAATACTCACTCTTTTAAGCACTAAATCGGATGGAGATATCAGGACACTTGAGGGCAAGTTTCAGGTAAGAACTGAGATTATGATGCAATTAAACCAATATCTTACTTCAGGAAATATAAGAAATGTTTATTTTACTGATTTTATTGTCCAGTAATAGCAACTGTTTGAGAAAGGGATATGGATCATGAATAAACTGTTGTCTCAGAATGAGGTGGATTCCCTTCTCAAGGGTCTGGATACAGGAGAGGTCGAGACTGCGGATGAATTTGAAGGAGTAGTTGCAGACGATTTCGAGGCATTTGACTGGGCTACCAGCGGGCTGAATGTGCGTGGAAATATGCCCCTTTTGGAGGTGCTAAATAGTCGGTTAGCCAATAAACTCCGGGGGGCGCTTTCGAATTCGCTGCGTAAACTTGTAGACATTGCTCCTGATCCTTTAGAAACAGAAAAATATGGTGATTTTCAGAGATCACTGCCCGTGCCTACCAGTATGCATCTTTTTAAAATTGAGCCACTCAGGGGAACAGGGATTATTGTAGTAGAGAGCCGTCTTGTTTTCGGCCTTGTTGAGGCATACTTTGGTGGAACCGGGACAAGTGTAGCCAAGATCGAAGGCCGGGATTTCACATTAATAGAAAATAAGATCATAAAGAAGCTGGTTCAGATGACACTTTCAAGCATGGCCGAGACATGGGAAGAGGTATATCCATTGAAGCTGGAGTTTATCCGTTCAGAAAGCAATCCCCTTGTGGTGAATGTTATTCCCAGAGAAGAACTGCTCCTCTCATCAAAATTCGAGATTGAGTTGAACAGATCCCTTGGGAACATAGTGGTCAGTATCCCCTACGCCTCAGTGCAACCGATTCGTCATAAGCTGGCAGGGGGTTACACTGAGGATGAACAGATTCTTCAACTGGACGCAAAATGGATTAATCAGATGCAATCCCAGCTTTTAGGGGCCGAGGTTGGACTCAATATTAATCTGGGCCGCACGAACCTATCAGTAAAGGACTATCTCAACTTGAGGGAGGGAGATATAATAGTACTTGAGAATGATTCACAGAAACCTATTTTGGCAGAGACCGAAGGTATCCCACTGTTTGAGGGATATGCTGGGAGATTTAAAAATAGAAAGGTTTTTAAGGTGGATAATTCTCTCCTCCCAAAAGCTGGATTGCTTGTGTAACTAACTGGGTTGTATTTTCAGGCGAGAAATTTAAGTAACTTAAGATAAGAGGTTTTTTATGGCTGATGAAAACGAAATTATGGAAGATGGCCAGATGACATCAAATATGGCTGAACTGGCTGAAATGGTGCCCGGCGAATTGTCTAATGATGCCTCGCATAACATGGATTTTTTGCTGGATATTCCGCTGGAAATTAGTGTTGAGCTTGGCCGGACAAAAATCACTATAGGTGATCTGCTTAAGCTGAGTCAGGGATCAGTGGTGGAACTCAACAAACTGACAGATGAGCCACTGGAGATTTTTGTTAACAAGAAGCTCATGGCCCAGGGGGAGGTGGTTGTTGTCAATGAGAAGTTCGGGATACGCCTTACAAATATCATCAGCCCGAGCGAACGGGTAAAGGATCTTACCTGAGCCATTGATTATAAGGTAATGGCTTGTTCAGTTTTAATACCAGAACAAGAAGGGGGACAAAATTGTCATTGGATTACAGTAACGAACTTATAAATATGATTGGGGCTCTTTTTATTGTGTTGGCCCTGATCCTTTTCCTACTTTATCTTATTAGGCATTTTAAACTGACCCCCTTCAATAAAAGCAGGGTCCCTTTAATTCGTCTGATAAGTACTTTGAATCTGGCACCCAAGAGGGGTATAGCCATTGTAGAAGTATGTGATCAGTGGCTTGTCATAGGGATTGGTGCCGAGAATGTTAATCTGATTTCAAGGTTTGACCGGCCATCTGAAGCAGAAGAGTCCGAGACAGAGTCACCAATCTTCGGGGGGAGGTTTCATTCTATTCTCAGGAATATCAGTCTGAAGCAGTCAGACCCTAAAGGTGAGGTGGAAGCAGGAAATAATGAGAAGGTATGATATTTATAAAAAGTGTTTTGGCATTTTTCTGGTAGTGTCTGTGTGTTTTTTTGTATCAGCTCCTGTCCTGGCCGCTAATCTGCCTCCCCTGCCTAACATCACTGTGAGTGTTGGAGAGACAGATAATCCAGAGAATGTGTCTGTCCTTCTACAGGTGATGTTCCTGCTTACGATCCTCTCCTTGGCACCTTCAATAGTAGTAATGATGACATCTTTTACACGCCTCGCCATTGTATTCTCTTTGGTTCGCCATGCCCTTGGTACCCAGCAGATGCCTCCCAACCAGATATTGATAAGCCTATCACTACTGTTGACGTTTTTTCTCATGACACCTGTGTTCAATGAGGTTAATAGCATGGCATTACAGCCCTACCTGGCAGAGGAGATTTCTCAGGATGCGGCCATGGATAGGGCTGTGAAGCCTCTTAGAGCTTTCATGCTTAAGCAGACCAGAAAAAAGGACCTGTCTCTGTTTGTTGATATATCTGGTTCTTCAAAACCCCAGAACTATGATGATATCTCTACAATCGTAATCATGTCTGCGTTTGTCATAAGCGAGCTGAAGACGGCTTTTCAAATTGGATTTGTAATATACATCCCATTCCTTGTTATTGATATGGTGGTGGCGAGTGTTCTTTTGTCCATGGGTATGATGATGCTTCCTCCTATAATAGTCTCTCTCCCCTTTAAGCTTATGCTTTTTGTGTTGATTGATGGCTGGAATCTGATGGTTGGGTCCATGATTAAGAGTTTTTTATGAGAGGCTTGATATGACACCTGAATTCGTAGTAAATCTTGGAAGTGAGGCAATTAAGCTTGCCCTGATGTTGTCTTTGCCTCTCCTGGGAATAGGGCTGATTGTGGGTTTATGCGTGGCGGTCCTTCAGGCAACAACACAGATCCAGGAAATGACCCTTACAATGATCCCCAAGATCATAGCAGTCCTCCTTGTACTTCTTTTTGCCTCTCCATGGATGCTTGAAAAACTCTCATCCTTTACCAGTCATCTGATACTTAATATCCCGCAAATGATAAGATAAGGGATTTGGATGCCTGGGAGTTATGGAAGCTAAACACCCACGATTAAATAATGTAAAAGGAAGCATATATGGTATTCCCAATGGAGTCTTTCGCACAGATGCAGGGTTTTTTCTGGGTCCTGGTGCGTATAAGTATTATTCTCTTTCTTATGCCGTTTTTCGGGGCAAGGGGAATCCCTGTGATTTGGAAGGCAGGCCTTTCCCTGATGCTTGCCATGATCTTGACACCGGTTGTACCTCTGCCGGATAATTTTCCTAATACAATGCTTGAGATCGTCCTCAGCGTGATATCTGAGATGCTCATCGGTGTAGTACTGGCGTTCACCGTAAGGATATTGTTTGCGTCTGTTCAAATGGCAGGACAGTTTATAAGCTTTCAGATGGGTTTTGCCATGGCAAGGGCCATGGACCCCCAGACAGGCAATCAGACAACAGTGCTTTCACAGTTTTTATATCTCCTGGCAGTGCTGATATTTTTTACAATTGATGGGCATCACCTTTTTATACATGCACTTGTCAGCTCTTTCCACAGTGTTCCCTTGAACAGCTTTTCTATGAACTCGGGGCTTGCAGATGTGATCATAAGGGGAAGTTGCGACATGTTTATAATAGGTATCAAAATAGCAGCTCCGATCATGGTAGCCCTTTTTTTATCAAATCTTAGTCTGGGCATCGTGGCAAGGACTGTACCCCAAGTCAATATTCTGATGATCGGTTTTCCCATTAATATATGTATTGGACTTGTTCTTTTCGGCCTCGTTTTAAGAAACCTCCCCCCATTTTTTTCTGATGCTGTCAGGTATATGGGTAGAGATCTGGTACGTCTGATACATTTGATGTAGGAGAAGCATGGCAGAACAGGAAAGTTTTCAAGAAAAAACAGAACAAGCCTCTCCCAAAAAAAAGGAGGAGGCCAGGAAAAAGGGGCAGGTCGCAAAGAGCAGGGAGATCTCCAGCATTGCTGTTCTTGCAGCAGGAGCCATATATCTTTTTTTCAGTGCAAAAAAGATGGTCTTCCAACTTGGAAATCAATTGAAGACTACTTTTTCTGGTATTTCCAGCATGGGACCTGCTGATGTGGATCTGATGAGCCTGTTGTCAAATGCGGTTAGCGGATACCTGATTATGGTTTTGCCCCTCATGCTTGTCCTAATTGTGGTTGCCTTGCTGGCCAATTATCTGCAGGTGGGCGTGGTATGGAGTGTCGATCCTTTGACGCCAAAGGCGTCAAAGATTAATCCAATTGAGGGAGGAAAGAAGATCTTTTCAAAACGATCCCTTGTGGAGGGGGGCAAGGCGATCTTTAAACTGCTTATCGTGGCATGGGCTGCATTCTCCATACTGAGAGATGAGTACCCAAGGCTTGTGCCTCTTATATATCAGGATAACATTCAGATAATTTCCACACTGGGTTATATATCCATGAAACTGGTTATCCGATGCTCCTGCATAATTGCAATACTGGCGATTTTGGATTTTATCTATCAGAAATGGGAATTAGAGGAAAGTTTGAAGATGACAAAACAGGAGGTCAAAGACGAGTTCAAACAGACAGATGGAGATCCTCTTATAAAGGCCAGAATAAGATCGATACAGAGGGAGATGGCAAGAAGAAGGATGATGGAGGAGGTGCCAAAGGCAGATGTGGTCATTACCAACCCCACACATCTGTCCATCGCGATCCGTTATGATTCCAATAAGGAGATGGCGGCGCCGGTTATTGTTGCAAAAGGTGCGAATAACGTTGCTATGAAGATTCGGGAAGTAGCTGAAAAGAATAATATTCCCCTTGTGGAGAATAAGTCGTTGGCACGGAATTTGAATAAATTAGAAATAGGCGATGAAATCCCGTCCAAATTTTATCAGGTTATAGCAGAGATTTTGGCCTATGTTTACGGCCTTAAAAAAAACGCCAAGGCTTATTGAGGATAGAGAATGACTGAAGAAAAGATTCATTTAACACCCATGTCTTTGCTTATGAATATGGATATTGGTATTGCAGTAGGAATAGTCGGCGTGCTTATGATTATGATAATCCCACTGCCTACTCCTGTCCTGGATATTATGCTGTCCTTGAATATTACCATAGCTATCCTTACTCTTCTAGTCACTATCTATGCGGTCAAACCACTTGATTTTTCAGTCTTTCCCTCTCTGCTTCTTCTCTCTACCCTTTTCAGACTGTCCCTGAATATTGCCTCCACACGTCTGATCCTCCTGAATGGCCACAACGGATCCCTTGCTGCCGGTAAGGTGATAAACAGTTTTGGCTCATTCGTTGTTGGCGGAAATGCTGCAGTTGGTCTGGTCATCTTCATTATCCTTGTGGTTATCAATTTTGTTGTTATCACCAAAGGTTCAGGAAGGATTGCTGAGGTAGCGGCTCGTTTCACCCTTGATGCAATGCCCGGAAAGCAGATGAGCATTGATGCTGATCTTAATGCCGGACTTATTGATGAAGATCAGGCAAGGGCCAGGCGAAGTCAGATTTCAAAAGAGGCCGAGTTTTATGGGGCTATGGATGGTGCAAGCAAGTTCGTGCGCGGAGACGCTATCGCGGGAATCATCATTACTTTGATCAATATAATTGGCGGGCTGGTGATTGGTGTGCTTCAGATGGGTCTTACCTTTTCTGCTGCAATAGAGAACTACACTCTTCTGACCATAGGAGATGGTTTAGTATCTCAGATTCCTGCCCTGGTTATTTCAACCAGTGCAGGTATTCTTGTTAGTAGGGCAGGTTCGGAAGATGGGAACATAGGTTCGGAAATGGCCAAACAATTCACGGTACAACCTAAAGCCCTTATGATCGCTGCAGGCATTATATCCCTTTTTGCTTTGGCCCCTGGGATGCCCATGATTCCTTTTTTGTTGTTGGCAAGCATTGTTTTTTTCATTGCAAAGGGTATTGGCAAGGCAAGAGAAGAGAAGGCTGTGGAGGAGGCAACCACTGTTGATGAACCACCTGAAAAGTTTAGCCATGAAGACATCGAGAGCCTTCTTCCCCTGGATGTGCTGGAATTGGAGATAGGTTATGGATTAATCCAGCTTGTGGATAGCAAGAAGCAGGGTAACCTGCTTGATAGGATACGGTCCTTAAGGAAACAGTTTGCTCTGGAGATGGGATTAATTATACCATCTCTTCATATCAGAGATAATCTGGAGTTGAAACCGAATGAGTATGCTTTTTGTATCAGAGGAAATAGGGTTGCGACAGGTGAACTAATGGTAGACCACCTGTTGGCTATAGATCCAGGCAATACAAGCGCACGGATTGAGGGAATGAAGGCAGAGGACCCTGCATTCGGTCTGCCAGCACTGTGGATTGATCCAGCAAAGAAGGGAGAAGCGCAGCTCGCTGAATATACGGTTGTTGAACCTCCAAGTGTTGTGGTCACACATCTTTCAGAAATTGTGCGCCAGTACGGTTATGAGTTTATTGGAAGGCAGGAGGTGCAGCGTCTGATGGATTCACTTGCCAGAACTGATCCAAAGGTTGTAGAGGAATTGGTCCCAGGCCTTCTGAATCTCGGTGCGGTCCAGAAGATACTTCAGAATCTAGTAAGAGAGCAGGTCTCAGTAAGGGATCTTTCGAGTATTGTAGAGACACTTGCTGATTACACACCCATGACTAAAGATACTGACCTTTTAACTGAATATGTAAGGCAACGGTTGGCGCGCTCACTGACAAAACCATATGTGGATAACAAGCATATTCTCAGTGTGTTAAACCTTAAGGCGGATATAGAGGATGTGATTTCCAGGGGTATCAACCAGACAGAATACGGCGCCTACCTGGCATTAGGTCCCCAGGAGGCTAGGGGAATAATAGATGAAATTAAAAAGGGGATTGATGGAGTGTCCGCCAAGATTGAGCTACCTGTAATACTATGTTCCTCTACAATCAGAAGGCATCTGAAAAAACTGTGTGACAGCTTTCAGCTCCAAGCTGCTGTGTTTTCTCATGATGAGATTCCAGGGGGACTTGAAGTACAATCATTAGGTGAGATAGGTCTATAGTAAATGAATATCAAAAGGTATATAGCCCGGAATTCGAGGGAAGCTCTGCGAATGGTCAAAAAGGATATGGGGCCGGAAGCCGTGATTCTGAAGACTAAGACCATTCGTCTGACAGATGAGAAATCGCGCCAGCTTTTAGATAAGGTGGAAGTAACAGCGGCTGTTGATTATGATGCTCCTGTCGTCATGGAATCTGAACGACAGGGAGCCAGAGAGTTAAAAGGGCTTCAGCAGTTGGAAAGAGATATTAAGGAGATAAAGGAAGCTGTAATGCATGCCAATGAAGGGGTTTCTTTAATGCCTGAGGTTTTTTTCAATCAAGAGTTGAGGAATCGGTTCATGAATTATAGAACCTTTGGTCTTAGCACAGAAACCATCAAAACTCTTATGGCAGATGAAAATGATAATAGCGCTGAAGGTGAGCAGATCTCACAACAGGTGCTTCAGGAGTCTTTAGCCAGTGTCCTTTCCAGAATAAAGATTCCCAGGAATACAATAGGTATCCAGGGCAGAAAGATATATTCATTTATTGGTCCCACCGGTGTGGGAAAGACCACCACCCTTGCCAAATTGGCTGCTAAAAACGCCATGGAGCATGGTAAAAAGACAGCTCTTATTACCCTGGATACTTTCAGGATAGCAGCCGTAGCTCAGCTTCAGACGTATGCAAGAATCATGGGCTTGCCCATTGAAGTTGTGGTAAACAGTGAGGATCTTCATAAGGCAATACAGAAACACAATGACTGTGACCGGATTTTTATTGATACGGCAGGGAGAAGTCCTAATGCGGATGGTGATATTACTGAATTAAGAAGTTTTTTTCAGATTCCAGATGAGATTCATTCCTATCTGGTCCTTAGTGCTACATCTCAATATGAGAATCTAGTTAATTTTGATGAGAGGTTTAGTGTGCTGCCAGTTAAGAGTTATATATTTACAAAATTGGATGAGGCACAGGACGCGTCAACAATGATCAATTTTCTTATAGCTCAACAAAAACCAGTCTCCTATTTTACAACAGGGCAGCAAGTACCGGAGGATATCGAAGCTGTTACAAAGAAGAGAGTAGCAGCCCTTTTATTGTCAGGAATGAAGAAAATGGATGGAAATATAATAAAAAAAGGAGCGGAATATGGATCAAGCTGCAGGCCTTAGACACCTGGTTAAGGAAAATGGCCAGGGTTCGCACGTAGATATTGGAGGGAGCGATAGTAATCAGCGGATTAGGGTCATATCTATTACTAGCGGCAAGGGTGGTGTTGGCAAGACAAGTGTTGCTGCGAACCTTGCATGCGTATTGCAGGCTTTAGGCAAAAGGGTTCTTATCCTGGACGCAGACCTGGGCTTGTCCAATATGGATATAGTTCTAGGTCTGAACCCGCGTTACACAATCGGGCATCTTCTTAGAGGAGAGAAGACACTGGATGAAGTTATTGTTACTGCTCAAGACGGTGTGAAACTGCTCCCGGCTGCCTCAGGCATTCAAGAACTTACTGATCTGGATAATTCACAGAGGTTATTCCTTTTGAATGAGCTTGATGCTCTTAATGGCAAGTTTGATATAATACTAATAGATACTGGGGCAGGCATCTCATCTAATGTGATGTACTTTAATTACGCAGCAATGGAAAGAGTAGTCGTTATCACTGGTGAGCCCACCTCTTTAACAGATGCATATGCGCTTATAAAAATACTTAGCAGTAAGTATCATCAGAAACGGTTCAAGGTTCTTGTAAATTTGGTGTCCAATGGGAATGAGGCAGACAGAATATTCCGAAGCCTCAGTGTGGTAGCAGACAAATATCTGGATTCCCCCTCCCTCGATTATGTGGGCTGGATACCTTATGACAAAATGATCCCGAAGGCAGTGAGAAAACAAAGACCGTTACTTAATATGAATTTGAATACGCCGGCAAGCAAGAGTTATAAAAGGCTTGCAGAAAGGATGCTTACAAGTGAGGATGATGTTGTTTTTGAAGGTGATATTAAGTTTTTTTGGCGTAGTCTTTTGAGTTGTTAGTTGGAGACCAGGTAGGAATGCCTTGAAAAAAGGGATAGAGATTAAAACTCGGCAGTGAAATTGTTGACAATTTTGGATTTTGACAGATACTCCAATGACATTATTAGCTATGAATAAAATAAAAAAATACAGTTTGACAGAACCTAAAGCTGGTAAGCCAATGAGTTCTGAAGAACGAGAAAGGCTTATAATAGAGTATGCGCCACTTGTCAAAGTCATTGCAGGAAGACTTGCCCTTAAGCTGCCAAGACACATAAGCCAGGAAGACCTTGTTAGCTCAGGTATTATGGGTCTCCTGGATGCGATTAACAAGTTTGATGCGAGTAAAGGTGTAAAGCTCAAATCCTATGCTGAGTTCCGGATTCGTGGCGCAATGATTGATGAGCTTCGAGCCATGGACTGGGTACCACGAGCTGTAAGGAAAAGTGCCAGAATGGTTGAAAAAGCCTATATGGATGTGGAGAACAGAGAGATGAGGCCTGCCAGTGATGAAGAAGTGGCAAGAGAGCTGGGCATGGAAATGGAAGAGTTTCACAAACTTTTGGAGTATGTGAAAGGTGTCTCGATAATAAATGAGTATGAGTTTGCCTTAAGGAGCCACAGGTCAAATGCTATTGACCCAGGTTATGTAGGACCAAACGTCTCAGAGACTCCTCTGGAGTCACTTGATAAGACTGAAATTAGAGATGTGATAGCTAAAGGGCTCGACAGGCTGCCACAAAATGAACGGAAAATTATGTCGCTTTATTACTATGAAGAGTTGACCATGAAAGAGATCGGCCAGATAATGGGATTTACAGAGTCCAGGGTTTCACAGTTGCACACAAAAGCGGTGATGAGGCTTCGGGGAAAATTGAAAGGTTATTTTGAATAAGAGCGATGGCAGATAACGAAGAAATAATTGGTATTGGATCTGAGGACGAAGAAGAGACCGAAGATCATGACCTCAATGAGGGAGAAGACAATGATTCCGGAATTGGAGAAGGTGTTGATAAAGCTTCTCCCAAAAGGGAGAGCCTGGGACGGTTCGGATGGATAATTTTGTCTTTATTAGGAGTTTTTGCTGCTGTTATTGTAGTTATGGGAGTGCTGTTCGGTCCGGAAGTGGTTTCAAGGTTCACCAGACAGGATCTGTTTACCCAGATAGATATGCCCCCTTCTAGTTTGAGCGAAGAGATACTATCACCGTTTTTTATTCTAATGCCTTCAGGTTCGGAGTATAGTCTTATCCGTATTGATCTTTCCACTGTCTGGGATGGATTGGGCTCAGTCAGATATACAAAAATAAAATTGCAGATTCGAAACGATCTGTATGGATATTTTAAGGATATAGCAGCCCAAAAGGAGAATGACCTTAAAAATATGAGTATAGATTTGGAAACAGGTGTACAGGAAATAATATGTGAGGCCCTGAATATAACCGGGATTGTAGTAAAGATAAAAGAGATAAATTATTTTTAATATTTATTTCGCGGGCCTTTCTAGAAGGAGGAGTTTAGATGGAAGGTAATTTAGGAGCAGGAGGAACTCTGCCAATATCTCCCATATCCACAGAAATCATAAGGATCAAAAAGAAAGATAAGATTTCTCAGGATGAGGAAAAGCATGGCCAGAATAAGAAGAAGCAAAAGAATAAAGAAGAAGATGCTGTTGAGATTTCATTGGAAGGTGATTATGATAAAGAAAATATGGATAGTTTAGGAGTTGATACTGGAGTCCAGCAGGAGAAAAATGATACGAATCCAGAAAGAGGGCAGGAAGGCAGAAAGATAGATATAGTTGTCTGAAAGCAGGGTGCTAATGGAAATTCAGAGTTGGATTATTGGTCAGGCCGTAATAGATTTAGTAATTGCTGCACTGTTATTGTGGTTTGTTCTTACGGGTATTCTTAGAAAGAAGAATGGGACTGTGCAGGAAACTGATGCCGCGTTTAAGAGGTCTGAGAAAATACTTGTGGAAATGAGAGAGATAAGTCAGGATTTTGAGAAAAACCTTATAGAAAAAAGGGAGCTGAGCCGTTCCATTCTAAAACATCTCGATGAAGGACTGGAAAGGGCAAGGGAGAGTTCTCTGGAAATCCAGAAGATTATAAGGGAGTATAGTGCTGATATGGTTCAACCTGGCATGATAGAGGATATTGAGCAGACGAAACTGGCAATAAGAAAGTTGCTCTCAAAAGGAATGTCCAGGCAGAAGATTTCTCATAAACTTGATATCCCTCTAGGTGAGATAGACCTTATACTAAAGCTGCAGGGGGAGTGAGGAAGAATGTCTGGGAGCAGATTCTGGATGGATCTTTAAGACTCTTTCAAGGCGCCAAATCCTTAGCATTTTTTTAAGGCCTTTGATAAAAATAATTATCAATCTATTTCAGTCAGAGATGGCTTTTGGCCCCTATTTGTCTCTGCGTGTTTAAGATTACCTGTTTAAATGGCTTTATCCTTTGATATCCCTGTAAACAGGTAATGTTATGTTTTCTCATATAAAGGGGATTCATCCTCAAACTATTATGAAGACCCCTTCTCTTCAGGCAGAATTGAAATTCAAACCAGGTGAAATTTTAAACGGTATGGTAGTGAAAAAGTTCGGTCAGGGAGATTTCCTTGTTTCTGCAAGAGGCAGTCAGTTTCGGGGGCATACTGCCCTGAATCTTATGGAAGGTGGCAAATATATATTTCAGGTTAATTCCAGTATTTCTGGAATAGAGTTAAAGGTACTTGATGGTATGGTGCAAAAGGCCGGGCTACCTATGGTTGTCAAAAGCTGGGCTGCTAGCCGTGGAGTAAGGAACAAGCTTGTAGACATCCTGACAAGACTTGGAGATGCGCAGAATACTGACGGTCTATCAAAAGAGACAGGGCAGTTCCTTAAAAATCTTACCAGACTTTTCCCCTCCATAATATACAGTGATCCTGGAAAGGGCAACGAAATATGGCTTGCACGAGCTCTTTTGAGAAGTGGCCAGTTCTGGGAGAACAGGGTTTTTAGATATCTGCTTGGTGGCAGGGGTGGACAGGTAAACACTCTTTTGACATCTGATTTAAAAGGTATGCTGCTCTCTCTTAAAAAAGGCCTGCTTACGGAGAATCAGGAAAGCCGCCAAGTCAAATCTCTTCTTTCCCAGGTCAGCCAGGGACTTGGTTTGATTGAGCAAGATCAGCTTCTAAATCTTTCCTCCCTTGAGGAGGATCTAGGGTGGTTCTGGTTTATCCCTGGAAGTGTGGACGATGGTTTTGAAAAAGCCGAGTTGTTTGTAAGGAAGCAGCAGGAGGAGGGCTTTTATTTTTCTATACTCCTGGAGTTTACTCATCTCGGACAGATGGAGGCGGATATCTCTATGGCCAAGACCATTATAAATGTAAAGATAAGGTTGCAGGATGCGGAAAGGGCGGATTTTGTGACTAAGAATCTTTATTTGCTTGAAAAAGGACTCCAGGATGCAGGCTTTATAACTGGAAGCCTAGCCTGTGAAGTGAAAGAGGTTGACCTAGATGGGGAACCATTTTCAATGAGCGATATTTCATTTCAATCTGTTCATATTGTGATATAAATGGCATACAAGGAATTGAAAAAAGCGGTCGCCCTAAAATATGATACAGAAAAGGGGAGTGCCCCAAAGGTCTCTGCCAAGGGTCATGGAATGGTGGCTGAAACCATTATTGAGCTTGCAAGGGAAGAAGGTATACCAATTTCTGAAGATTCCGATTTGGTGAGTTCGCTTGTTAAGTTGGATCTGGAAGATGAAGTCCCAAGAGAACTCTATATGGCAGTGGCGGAGATACTCGCATTTGCATATAAAAAAAAAAAAAAAATGAGGAAGTAAGGAGCCTGCTAAGAATAACTGTCTACCTTGAAAAAAGTTTTATTATTGATTTTTTTTTGGTTTTTATTGAATATTCCATTTGATAGTCCTGTATAAATTTTGATATAATTCCCATATATAAGATTAAATGTATGATCCAGAAAGGGGGACCAGATGTTGAAGAAAAATTATTCAAAGACTGGCAATTTCTGTCGTACTACGTTTAAACTGCCACCCGAAACCCACGCCAAAACAGCCGAGCTCTGCGGTGATTTTAATAATTGGCAACCTAATGGTAAATTCATGAAACGCCTCAAAAATGGTGGCTTCAGCGTCACCGTTTCTCTAAGCGCAAACCGGGCATATCGATTTCGCTACCTATTGGATGGAGAACGATGGGATAATGATTGGGAGGCAGACGCTTATATACCCAATGAATTTGGAAGTGAGGATTCTGTTGTGAAAGTATGAGTTACAGGTTATAAATCCTCTTACATTTCAAAAATAACATGGGGCTGATTTATGTATGGATGTAAAGACTATATCTTTAGTTTTTTTTTGTAAATATTGTTAGTTTCTTGGCTCCTTACCTGTCCTCACCCTCTATTAGTTGAATATCCCAAAATCGTTAAAAATTTAGCCAGGCAAAGCAATAGGATTTTTAGATATTGCTATCCGCTAAAGCTGAGTATTAATTATAATATCTGTCAGATAGTAAATAAGGTTCTTCTCCAATTAATTTGGAGAAGAACCTTTGTTTGAGAAATCATTCCATATAAATGGCATAAAACCAGTAAATATAACAGTTACGTGATTTTTAATGCCTGGATTTTACATAAACAATATTCGAGAATATCATATAAACAATATATTTAAGCGGTTATACAGATATTTATTTGGATATAGCAGGTACCTTATTGATTATTGCAAAATAAGATTAAACTTTTTAAAATTGTTTACACTTTGGGAACATAGTTTTCACCGAATCTGCAGCTTTATCAAGCGTTAGCAGTAGACAAGTACAGCTTCACGCTTGATGTCTTGTATCCTAGGTAAGCTCGATGCTTGCAAGAGTCAGGTTATATATTATAGAAATTTAGCGACATTGAATTTTTTGTTAATAATGATAATTATACTCCTTCTCATTTTTTACCTCCTTTTCCACCTCGTCTCTCTCTCGGCTGTTCAATTTTTCCTTGAGCTGCCAACTCGGTGATCGTACCCTTTGGTGTCAGGTCTTTGCCTTTCAGAGCCGGATGATCAGCATTATAACGATAGGCCCTGAATGCAGGATTTGACATAGGGTAGCTGTCGCCCATAACCTTTACAACACCTTTACTTGTAATCGGATTGATATATTCCCAGACAAGATCGCCTTCACCGGTTACTTCAAAGAAATGCCCCTCAGTCATGGCACATATCAGGGTGTTGCCGTTTGGGAGGCGCTGGCAACCGGAGCCAATATGGCTGAAAAATCCCTGGCTGCTTTTAGGGGAATAGATCCACACAACATGATTGGATATCGTTAATGTTGATTTATGGGTATCTCTTTGGTTCACAGGCTCTCTTTTGTAATATCCGGCATCGGGCGGGTTGACGTAATTGCCGGTATCCTTCTTTTTGGCATCAAAAAATGGGT
>JAFDJA010000078.1 GCA_019307745.1 Deltaproteobacteria bacterium
CTTAAGCCCTGTACGGGATTCGGCGAATAGTCCTCCATAGCCGAACAAGAAGCAAGACACGCTTCATGAAATAAAACAGGGAAAAACATTGCCAAAAAAGTTATGGAAACAACTCTTATCACGCCCTCTAAGCTACTCCTTTTTTTTTAGAAAACATTAAGGAAACATATTAGAGCTAAATAGAGGCAGCCCTGATTTGCTCAACAATTATAAATTATTCCACCCTTACTCATTATGCTTCAGCATCACCTTTTGCTATATTCTCTTTCAGTTTCTTAACAAGCTCCTCATAAGAGGACTTATTAATTATATCACGGAATTGTATGCGGTAGTTGTTTACCAGGCTGACCCCTTCAACAAAGACATCATATACCATCCACTTGTCACCTATCAGTCTCAAACGATAATCAACCTTGATATCTGATCCCCCTTCTGTGATAACCCTGGTCATTATAGCGGCGTATTTTCCATCTTTCCTATCAATAACCTTCTCATCCAAAAACTCAATCTTTATACCCTGGTAGGTTCCAAGTTTTGTCAGATATGTTCGTTCAAGCAGTTTACCGAACAGGAGAACAAACTCCTCTTTTTCCTTATCTTCCCGTTCTTTCCAATAGGTGCCTAATGCCCTCTGTGAAATAAGTGACCAGTCAAAAACCTCATCAATTGCAGATCGAATCAACATCCTTTTCTGGTCGGCCTTTTCCTCAGATCCAAGGTTCAAATCTCCGAGGATAGCCACCACCTTGTCCGTAGCCTTCTTGAGCTGCTCTGTAGGCTCACCGGCAAAGACTAAAAACGGAATAAAAAAAAAGAAAAAAGAAAAAAAAGCTGCCCTACATCTTACTCGAAAACACATAATTCCTCCTCAAGATATAATAATTACAGGCATGGTCATTTCAGTTGCATATTACTAATACTACACTCCATGAAAAGCGGCCCTAGGGCTAACTTTAAAATTACCGTCATTAGTGGGACAGATCGCTTATTGATAATATATATGAGCTTCAGCATAAATGATATCTCCCAAAAAGATCATCGAAACTAGAGGAAGAAATCTGCCAGGAGGATACCCGTAGTCACAACATTACTCATTTTTGTCAATATGTTGTTGCCGGTTTGCAGATATGCTGTTGCCGGATTTCCTGTTTGATCCCGTCAGATTACATCTATCCAAAACACTATCCCAAATTAAAAAAAGATATGTATAAACTGATTCGATACTGTTCCATATGGACGGCTCAAAAGAAGTGATTATCATCACATTTCAATTATTTACCACTATTGAATTAATATTACAACCTCAAAAGGAGAAGGGGCACCATCTGGACGCCACATCAAAAAGACCTCAGTTCAGAACACACGAAATAACAGAATTGATGCCTTGAAAAAATCAGGCATTTCCAAAACGGTCAATTGATAAAATTATGGTGCTATATTTTTTAAAGGCCATTATTCGCTAACACACAGGTCAGAAACAGCAAGAGACATCTTCTCTGTATCAAGATCTGCCGTAAGACCGACCGGGAGAGTAACATTTTCCCTGCCATGTCCCACAGGCAATCCAGTGAGGATAGGAATATCAAGCCCAGACATAATGTCCTGCATTAACCGGCCTATAGCAGATGGGTCACCACACCCCTCGAACCTTCCTGCAACTAATCCGCTCAATCCGTCAAGGAGACCGCAAAGCCTCAGATGGGTGAGCATCCTATCTATCCTGTACAAGGGCTCACCCCTGTCTTCCACAAAAAGTATTGCTCCTTTGAACGAAGGTATGAAAGGAGTTCCTATAAGAGCGGAAAGGAGGCTAAGGTTGCCGCCCAGGAGAATACCATGAGCCTTACCTTTATTGAGTACTGCCCCACCGGATAGACTCAAATCCAGCGGCCCTCCAGTAGAGACAAGCGCTATAAGGTCATTCAGGTTCAAGGCGCATTCATTCTTTCCTGCCAATGGACCATGGAAACAGACGAGCCCGGTCATTTTGTTTATTGCCATCAGAAGTGCTGTTATATCACTGTAACCAACTATTATCTTTGGGTTTTGTCTGATAAGGGTGAAATCAATCCGATCAAGGATCCTTGGAGTCCCATACCCTCCCCTTGCACATAAAATTGCCTTAATATTCCTATTGGAAAACATGGAATGGAGATCATCAATTCTGACATTATCGTGCCCGGCAAGATAATCCACGCTATCGTAAAGGTGGGGTGCACAGCTAACCTGGTAACCTTTTGAAGTAAGCAGATCAATAGCAGGACTTAGTTCACTTGGTTCCACAGGGCTTGCAGGCGCTATTATACCTATTCCATCGCCAGGTTGGAGTCTGGGAGGTCTAATGTTCACCTGTTCCTCTTATGGACAATCATCAGGCCTTCAAGGGTCAGGAGTTCCTCAACATGCTCAATTGTCTCTGATTCTTCAGAAATAAGGTGGGCAAGGCCTCCTGTTGCAATAATTTTCATAGAGTTGGGAGCCTCTTTTCTGATACGGTTAACAAGCCCGTCAACCAGCCCGGCATAGCCGCATATAATACCCACATTTATGGCACTTACAGTATCCTTGGCTATCACCTTTTTGGGCCTGACAAAAATCTCGGTCCTTGGCAGCTTGGAAGCCTTATGGAACAGGGCCTCACAGGATATCATTACCCCTGGAGAAATGGCACCCCCTATCCAGGCCCCATCAGCTGAAATGCAATCAAAAGTCGTTGCCGTCCCGAAATCAACCACTACAAGACCTGTCTTGTATTTTTCATAGGCTGCAACCGCGTTGACGATCCTGTCCGCGCCTACCTCTTTGGGATTATCGTATTTAATAGGCATACCTGTCTTAATCCCAGGCCCTACAATCATGGGTTTGATCCCAAAATAACGCAGGGCAAATCTCTCCACTGAATTTAAAAGAGGAGGGACAACACATGAGACAATAATATCAGCAACTTCACTTATCCCTACTCTGGAGGAATTAAACAGGTTACTGACCGTTATCCACAGTTCATCAGCTGTAACATCCCGGTCAGTCCGGATCCTCCAGTGTTCAATTACCTTATCATTGTCAGCCAAACCCAGGACAATATTGGTATTTCCTATATCAATACAGAAAAGCATTCTTTTAGATGAGAAATTAAATATTAAAAATCAAACCGGTCTTCAGCCCCTTGCCACTCTCCCGCTCATTATCGCGTCAATCACCTTAACCGTTTCACAGGTCATCTTCAGGTTATGCACCCTCACAATATGTGCGCCATTTAATATACTGGCTGATACCGTGGCCATGGTTCCAATGTCCCTGTCCTCAGGCCGGTTATCAAGTATCTGACCTATAAAGGCCTTTCTGGAACTCCCGACCAGAATAGGCCGCGAAAGGGGGGTAAACTGGTGCAACTCCCTCAGGATCTCCAGGTTATGATCAAATGTCTTGCCAAATCCTATACCAGGATCAAGGACAATCATATCTCTATCGATACCTCCCTTTTCAGCACGATCCAGCACATCTTTAAAAAAATCTTTAATTTCGGAAATAAAATCCCCGTAAACGGGATCGTCCTGCATATCAGAGGGGGTACCCTTCATATGCATTAATATCACTGGAACGCAGGCGTCAGCTGCCACAGAAACCATATCCAGATCAAACCTGAAAGCGCTGATGTCATTAATGATAGATGCGCCCGCCTCAATTGCCTGTCTGGCTACCTCCGCCTTGTATGTATCTATACTGATCGGGACATCTACCTCTTTACTCACTGACTCGATAACAGGTATGACACGCTCAAGTTCTTCCTCTAAAGAAATCCTGTCTGAATAAGGACGGGATGATTCGCCGCCTATATCAATAATATCAGCGCCATCCTGCACCATACTCACTGCGTGTCCAACAGCACTGCTCTTTAAAAGATATTTTCCACCGTCAGAAAAGGAGTCAGGGGTAACATTCAGCACTCCCATGACAAGTGTCCTTTGACCTAAAATCAGTGACCGGCCCTTACACTCTAATCTGAATTCCCTTCTGAACTCATCTTTCAACTCTCCTGTGCCTCCGGCCCCTCATTACCAGCACCACTATCTATACCCATAATCTCATCAATATCCGGGGAATTCAGGGTCTCTCGCTCAAGAAGCGCCTCTGCCATGCTGTGCAGTATATCTATATTATCCTCAAGGAGCTTTTTACCCCTGTCATAGGCTTTGTTTACAATATCCATGACCTCCTGGTCGATCTTCCGGGCGGTTTCCTCACTATAGTCCCTGTGCTGACTGATCTCCCTTCCCAGGAATATCTGCTCCTCCCGCTTGCCAAAGGAGAGAGGCCCTAGCTTTTCGCTCATGCCGTAATCACAGACCATCTTCCTTGCCATCTCAGATGCACGTTCAATGTCATTCCCTGCCCCTGTGGTCTGAACTTTAAGGACGATCTCTTCTGCGATCCTCCCGCCCATGAATATACATATTTGGCTCAGCAGATAATCCTTGGGATATGTGTGTTTTTCATCCATAGGCAGTTGCTGGGTCAGGCCCAGGGCACGGCCACGTGGGATAATGGTCACCTTATGGATTGGATCTGTGCCTGGAAGGAGCTTTGCCAAAAGGGTATGACCGGCCTCATGGTATGCTGTAATCTTTTTCTCCTTTTCACTGATAATCATGCTCCTCCGCTCAGTGCCCATGAGGACCTTGTCCTTGGCGCTCTCAAAGTCATCCATCTCCACATTGTCTTTTTCCTTACGTGCGGCAGTAAGGGCTGCCTCATTCACCATATTCTCCAGATCAGCGCCGGTAAAACCTGGTGTCCCCCTGGCCAGGACATTAACATCAACATTATCAGACAGTATCGTCTTTTTGATATGCACCTTCAGGATCCCCTCCCTACCTTTTATATCCGGGACAGGAACAACTACCTGCCTGTCAAAACGACCCGGTCTTAACAGCGCAGGGTCCAGAACATCAGGCCGGTTTGTGGCGGATATAAGGATCACGCCTTCATTGGACTCAAACCCATCCATCTCTACAAGGAGCTGGTTAAGGGTCTGCTCTCTCTCGTCATGTCCTCCCCCCAGACCAGCGCCACGATGACGGCCAACTGCGTCAATTTCATCGATAAAAATGATACAAGGGGCGTTCTTTTTTCCTTGAATAAAAAGATCCCTTACCCGCGAAGCACCCACGCCCACAAACATCTCTACAAAATCAGAGCCGCTTATACTGAAAAAAGGGACGCTTGCCTCCCCTGCTATGGCCCTTGCAAGAAGGGTCTTCCCTGTTCCGGGTGCCCCAACAAGTAGAACACCCTTAGGAATCCTGCCCCCGAGTCGAGTGTACTTCTTTGGATCACGGAGAAAATCAATGATCTCCTGAAGCTCCTCTTTGGCCTCATCGATTCCTGCCACATCCTCAAAGGTAACCTTCTCACCCCCATCAGACATGAGTTTTGCCTTGCTTTTTCCAAAAGATAGGGCCTTCCCTCCCCCTGATTGCATCTGGCGCATAAAAAAGATCCAAACCCCTATCAAAAGGAGCATGGGAACCCATGAAAGAAAAATCTGAAACCAGGGGGAATCATCTTCCGGTTTCACCTTTATTGTGACGCCCTTATTTCTCAGCATCTGTATCAGCTCAGGGTCCTCAGGCGCAACGGTCTTAATATAGCCTGCTCCCTGAGCTGACAGGCCGATGAGAGTACGCCCCTGGATCTCAACACGCATGATATTACCGTTTTCCACCATGCTGATAAAATCACTATAATCAACTTCATCTATCCCGCTAGGTGGCTTCAATGTTTGAACAAACACAAGAATTATCAGACCTATAATAAGCCAGAGTGCAAGATTTCTGGGGAATTGATTCACTTGAAAGACCTCCAAAAAAGTGTTTATGGTTTATATTTAATATTGAAGATTAATACTCTAGAGCAAATTGTCAATTACTAATTAATTACTTTCTCCAGTATTCCGGGATCAGAAGGACTATCACCGTATAAATTTCAAGACGCCCAAGGAGCATACAGAAGATCAACAACCATTTTCCAGCAGCTGGAATAACAGAAAAATTATCAGCAGGACCCACCATGCCAAGTCCCGGCCCAACATTAAAAATACAGGCAGCAACAGAAGTAAAAGATGTCACCAGGTCAAATCCAAAAAGTGACATAATCACTGATGCTGCAACAAAACATCCCATATAAAGGATAAAAAATCCCCAGATACTACTCAGAACTTCTTGGGGAATAGGCCTGCCTCCCAATTTTACCGTTGTTACGGCATGAGGGTGGATTATGCGGAAGATCTCCTGATAGCTGTGCTTGACCAACAGTATGATACGCATAATCTTTATACCGCCGCCAGTAGATCCGGCCATTCCTCCAAGAAACATACAGACAAACAGAATGCTTTGGGTAAAGAAGGGCCATTTTTCATAATCCGCTGTTGCAAAACCGGTTGTTGTAATTATAGAGCTAACCTGAAACGCGGCATACCTGAAGGCCTGTAAGATTGAATCATATACTGACCCATAAAGACTCAGGGTAACAGCAATAATGAGCAGAAATATCAGAATCAGAAATACCCGGCACTCTGAGTCCTTTTTATAAATCGCAAAATCCCCTTTTATCAAGGCATAATGCAGAGAAAAATTTATCCCGGCAATCAGCATAAAGACCACTATTACTCCGTCTAAATACGTGCTGTCATAATAGGCGATGCTCGCATTCTTTGGAGAAAATCCGCCAGTGGGCATCGTGCAGAAGGCATGGCATACAGAGTCAAACAGGGACATCCCCCCCGCCAGGAGAAAAATGATCTCCATGAGTGTTATGATAAAGTAAAGTTTCCATAATACTCTGGCAGTATCAGAGATTCGTGGTTTTAGTTTGTCAACAACAGGACTGGGAATCTCAGCCTTATAGAGCTGCATACCTCCAATCCCCAGAAAGGGCAGGATTGCTATGGAAAGAACGATAATGCCCATGCCACCAAGCCATTGCGTCAGGCTCCTCCACATAATGAGCCCTTCTGGAAGAGCTTCTATGTTGGTCAGAATGGATGATCCTGTGGTTGTAAAACCGGACAAAGATTCAAAATAGGCATTGGTAAATCCCGGGATAGCCCCGGTCAGAATATAAGGTACAGCCCCTGCAAGCCCTGCAGATACCCACCCAATGGTCACAATGGCCACACCATCACGATGAGTCAGGAGTAAATCCTCTTCCTTTTTAAGCCCCCTAAACAGTATAAGGCCTGATCCGGAAGTGACAATGATGGAGAGGAGGAGTGCCCATGCGCTGCCATCCTTATATACGATGGAAACAAGCAGTGGCAAGGCCATGGACAGGCCAAGAAAAAACAGCAGAATCCCGACAAAACTAAAGGTACGGTGAAAATTCATTAGAAGAAGTCCAGTTTCACTGTAAGAAGCTTTTCCAATTTGGGGATCGACATATGATCGGCAAATATGATAAGGCGATCCTTCTCTTTAATCACACTATCACCCCGGGGAATAATAATCTCATCGCCATGAATAATGGACCCTATCAATGCCCCCTTGGGCAATTTTATCTTTGATAGGGGAGTATTGACAATGTCAGAGGTCTCCATCGCCTCAACCTCAATGGCCTCAGCATGCTCTCCTTTTAGAGGAGCCACTGAGATGATCTTGCCCCTTCTCACATACTGTAGAATTGCGCTCACAGCGGAAAGTCTTGAACTTACAACTGTATCAATCCCCACTGCAGACACGAGTGGGATATAGCTCAGCTTATTAATACGAGTTATGATCTTATTGACCCCCAGCTCTTTAGCCAGAAGGGATATCAGGATATTACTCTCCTCATCGCTTGTAAGGGCGACCAAAAAGTCGGTTTCGTTGATATTTTCCTCCAGGAGCAAATTTTTCTCTGTGCCATCTCCATTTATGACTATAACCCTTTTCAGCTTTTCAGAAAGATTGGTGCAGCGTTGTGTATCTCTTTCAATAATCTTCACATGAAACTTGGAATCATCCAGGACACTTGCAAGGGTAGTTCCTGTGATACCTGCCCCGACAATAATAACATTGCTGGCCGCCTTATCCGGGACATCCAAAAAACTGAAGATATTATCCAGTTCATCTGACCTTGCCACCAGATAGACCAGATCATTTGCCTTAATCGTGTCGTTTCCATGAGGTATAAGGACTTTTTCTTCACGTACAATCGCCCCTATAAGCAGCCTTTCATTCGCGCCAGTAAAGGAGAAAAGCCTTCTGCCAATAAATCTGGAATCCGGATTGATAATAACACCAATCAACTTTATTCTTCCTTGGGCAAAATCTATTACATCACAAGCACCTGGGATCATCATCAGATTAAAGATAGTCTTTACCATCTCTGTCTCAGGATTAATGGACATATCAATACCCATTATATCCTGGTCAAAAAGCCCTTTTTCCCTGAGATATTCGGTATTTCTGATACGTGCTGCCTTAAGGATATATCGGTTTAGGTGCCGGGCAAGGAGACATGAGACGAGGTTGACCTCATCGCTGTCTGTGGCCGCGACCAACATATCAGCGTCCAGCACACCTGCCTTTCTTAACGTCTCAGGACTTGACCCAGATCCCATGAGGGCCTGTACATCCAGATTGTCAGTAATCCGCTTGATCTTCTCCGGATCAGTGTCAATTAAAACAACATCCTGATTTTCCTCAGAAAGCTTCTGAGCACTGTGAAATCCGACCTCACCGGCCCCAACAATAATAATTTTCACTTAAGATTCCTTTTTATAAAAATTCCTTATAATGCATTTCAAAATTATACTGAAATGAGACAGTATCGCATACTTTTGCTATTCATTACAGCGTACTCCAGTATTTTGACCTATTTTTTAGTTTAGTGGGCTGGATATGTCAACAATATTGAAATCCTGAAAATATGGCAGTGAGAAAAGCTAGCCTAAAAACCCGATCACACATACGCCAGCCAACATGATGATTGCCCCGAAAAATCTCTCACCTATGCCCTCTTCATTGAACACAAGAGCCCCTAAAATAACACCAAACAGCAGGCTGCTTCGCTTTACAGAGAGCATATATGCTGCCTGGACAAGGGATATGGCATATGTATGACAAAATATCATCAGGGCCATAACCATCCCTATTATAACTCCTGGGAGAGGCCGCTTTATGATATTTTTCAATTTCGCTCCGGGCATCAGAGGAAAAATCATCAAAAGAAAAGCGATAAAGAGAAGAAAATAGCACGCAGCAAAAAACTGAGGGCTGGAATGCAGGATACCGACTTTCCCTATTGTTGATGTAAAGGAAAATATCAGAGAGGCAAGTATAATCAGCCAGGAGCCCTGCTCCTTTAAAATAGACTTAAATGGTGCGATCCACTGCCCTTTCGCCTTTGAGATGTTCATTATATAGGAGCCTGTAACTATTAGGAATATCCCAGCAATCCCCCAAGCATTGAGCCTCTCATCCAGGAGGATATTCCCGGTAAAAATCACAAACATGGGAGTAAAGGCAAGAAAAGGGACAGTAAGCGACAAGGGAGAAATCCTGATGGCCCGCATATATAGAAGCAGGGCTCCGAGTTCAAGGGGAAGCCCCACCGCCACACAGGTCCAAAATGTCCTGTCGAGTTCCGGCCATGGCACAACAAAGAGGAAAAAGAACAGATATGGAAAGGCATAAAAGTACCTGATCACCCCCATCTCATAATCTGTCATATCACTAAAAAACCGTTTTATCAGAGCATCACCAATAGCAACACTCAAGGCTGCCAGCAAAGCAGGCATCATCCAAAACATTGACAAATAACTCCTCGACTTCCGTATAAGAATTTTAGAAAAAACCTATCTCGAAAACTATCCGCAATGATATTATTTTCAGATCTAAACAACCCGTGTAAAAATCAAAAAAGGGCCGGACAGTGTTCTATAGATAATTTCATTGCTGGTGGCAACCTTCAGGTAATAAGTGCATTTATATTCACCTGAATGCCAAGGTTGATCTAACAGATCGAGAAAGACCTGAATCTATTAATTTTTGTAGACAACAATATTACACAATGATAATCTGTATGATTGAATCATCTTAATATTCTCCATGCTCCCGCCAAGGGCGGACCCAAGAGAGATTTTATTTGAAGCCATCAGATCTGCAGGTTCTGAACAAATCACTGATATACAAATGACATCATTGGAGATCCAGATAAAATGATACAGGAGCTTGATACTAATAACAACGGAAATGAATTAATAAAACATATCGACAGGTTCCCTGACGCAAAAGTACTGGTCATTGGGGACATTATCATGGACGACTTTATCTGGGGTGATGTTTCCCGCATCTCACCAGAGGCACCAGTGCCGGTTGTACAAGTTAAAAGGCAGACAAGGATGCTGGGAGGGGCTGCCAATGTAATGAATAACATCCGCTCACTCGGCGGCCAGTCAAGCCTGTGCGGAATTGTGGGCGATGACCAAATAGGCAGGGAATGCATTAAGGCCATTCAAGAGACTGGTTCTGTCGTACAAGGAATCATTATTGAGTCAGGGCGGCACACAAGCCTCAAGACCAGGATTGTTGCCCAGAACCAGCAGGTAGTAAGATTTGACTGTGAAACAAGAAAGGAGATAAGGCCTGAGTCCATAAAAGGACTCCTTGGGTTCATCAAAACCCATATAGACAACCTGGATGCCATTGTTGTTACCGATTATGGCAAAGGTGTCATATCAGCCAGCCTTATGACCGGCCTGCGAGACTTGGTCATGGGTTCAAAAATTATCCTGGCAGTTGATCCGAAGATCGACCACTTTGAATATTACAAAGGGCTTGATATTATAACCCCCAATCATCATGAGGCTGGGGCATTTTGCCGTTTTGAGATAGATGATAATGAAAGCCTTGTCAAAGCAGGGACCATGATGCTCAAGAAGCTAGACTGCAATTCCGTCCTTATCACCCAAGGTGAAGGCGGCATGACACTATTTAAAAAAAGCGGAGAGATATGCCACATCCCGACGGTAAGCAGAAAGGTCTTTGATGTTACTGGGGCAGGAGATACTGTAATCAGCACCCTGTGCCTGGGTCTGGCAGCAGGCATGGACCTGGAATCCGCTGCCATGATTTCCAACTTTGCCGCGGGAATTGTGATTGGAGAGGTGGGGACTTCGGTTGTTACAGCAGATGCCCTTAAAAAAGCTGTCATGAAACACTGACAGGGGACAGGCAGTAGTAGGGCCTTTCAATTCAAATGCTGTTTGGAAACCACCTATATATACATCGAAAACAACCATGAGTACTCCGATTGAATCAGAAGATGTAAAACTGATCTGCAGCCTCTTTTCTGCTGAAGAGCAGTTGGTTAAAAAAGTAATAGGCGAGCTGGAAGCAAGCCTGGGACCTGTGGAATGGATGAGTCCGGGGCTCTTTTTTGACCGCACAAGATACTATGAAAGGGAGATGGGCTGGCCCCTGTACCGCCGGTTCATCACTATCAAAGGATTGATCAGACCGGAGGGCATCGTAGATGTCAAACTCCTTACCAACAGGATAGAGGTGAAATACATTAGGGATGGAAAACGTAGAATCAATATTGATCCTGGCTACATATCCCTTGAAAGGCTGGTCCTGGCCACAGGAAAGAACTATACACACAGGATTTATCTGTCCAAAGGCATTTTTGCGGATCTTACTCTCATCTTCCACAAAGGAAGCTTCAGGCCGCTTGAATGGACATACAGAGACTACTCAGCCCCTTCAGCTATTGGTTGCTTTAATGCGATACGGGAGGAGTATAAAAATCAGATCAGAAAAATTTAGAAGTTGGAAAAAGACCAGTTCCATTTTAGATTGAAGTCAGAGGATATTTATCCCAGTTTAATTGGCGTCTTAAAGCCGCCAACCATTATAAAACCAAACATAAAAACAGCACCATCACCGTTAACAAGAGGTAAAAAATTGTTAAAAAGCATGACAGCCTTCGGGCGTGGAGAATATGAACTAAACAACAAGCTGTTCACAATCGAGATCAAATCTCTAAATAACCGTTACAAAGATATCATTATCAAATCTTCTAAGATGCTGCAGCCTATTGAAGAAGAGATAAAAGGGCAGGTATCATCCGGCGTTAAAAGAGGGCGAATCGAATTATCCATCCAGATAGAGAACAAGGGAGATGAGCCAGACTATGCAGTCGACCTTAATATCCCTATGGTAAAAACATATCTCAATATATTCAAGCAGCTCAAGAATGATTTTGGCCTTGATGATACTATTACAGCCGAATTTATCAGCCAAAAAAAAGATGTTATAAGCATGAGGCCAAAGGACGTAGACCTGGAAGAGATAGGTTCAGGGATTCAAGAAGCGCTCAGCCAGGCCCTCGAGGTATTGGTCGCCATGAGACTTCAGGAAGGAAAGGCCATTGAGGCAGACTTTCAAAAAAGACTCTCCTTCATAGAGAAGCAAGTTGACATTATAGAAAACAGGGCCCCGGTGGTTATTGAGGAATATAAGCAAAAACTAAAGGACAGGATAGAAAAGCTGGCTCAGGATATAGAACTAGATGAAACGCGCCTGGCCCAGGAAGTAGCCATATTCGCCGGAAGATGTGATATAACCGAAGAGATTGTCCGTACCAAAAGCCACCTTAATCAATTTCGTCAATACATTGAACTGGATGACAGTGTAGGCCGAAGATTGGATTTTCTGACACAGGAAATGAATCGCGAAATAAACACAATCAGCTCAAAAGCTTCTGACGCATCCATATCAGCTACTGCCGTAGAGATAAAAGCTGAACTGGAAAAGCTTAGAGAGCAAGTCCAAAATATAGAATAAAAGGAATTAGCTTATGAGTCATAAACTTGTGAACGTTGGTTTTGGAAACTCTGTGGTTTCCAGACGGGTGGTTGCGATCATATCCCCAAATGCCGCACCAATCAAAAGGCTGCGTGATGAGGCCCGTGAAGAAGGTAGGCTTATTGATGCTACCCAGGGAAGAAAAACCAGATCAGTTATAATAACGGACAGCAACCATGTAATCCTGTCGGCAATTCAAGCAGAAACAATCGCCCAGAGATTCAGCCCGGATACCATTTTAACCAAAGAGGAGCTTGAGGCATAAATATGTCTGGTCAGATCCACGTTATATCAGGGCCATCAGGGGTGGGCAAATCAACAATCATAGAGCAGCTGAAGGAGCGGCTCCCTGATCTGGCCTACTCAATCTCACACACAAGCCGTACACCCAGGTTTAATGAAACAGATGGTGTCCATTACAATTTCGTTGATAAAAACAGGTTCAAAAAAATGATTGATGAAGGGGTATTTGTGGAGTGGGCCCAGGTCTATAATGACTTGTATGGAACATCTTTTACTGCACTTCATGACCAGCTAAATAAGGGGAGTGATGTACTCCTTGATATAGATATCCAAGGGGCAAAAAGCATAAAAAAACATTTCCCGGAAAGCTGTCTGATTTTTATTCTGCCACCCTCTTTTGATATACTTGAAAAAAGACTGAAGCACAGGTCCACAGAAGATGATGCAACAATAAAAGTAAGAATAAAGGACGTTCATGAAGAATTGAAGGCCTTTGAAAGGTATGACTACCTTATCATAAATGATGATCTTAAAAAAGCCATTGAGGAAACAATTTCCGTTATTATTGCATGCCGCAGCCGTACTTCGCGTGTGCTCCCCCATGTTAGAGAGTTATTCAGTCTTCAGGGAGGGGACAAATAGGCGCTGACAGAAAAAAGAAATCTCATCTTGTCCCTGGGTTTCACGGGGTCAAGGAACTTTTGGCCGCAGGGCAAAACAGGGTGAGTGAACTATGGATAGCCAAAGGGAAAAAATCTACAAGGATCAACGAAGTACTCTATATTGCAGATGGCAAAAAAATCCCGGTTATCACTAAAAGCAACCATGAACTGGACAGAATTTTCCCAGACATTGCGCACCAGGGAATAATAGCGGTTACAAAAGAATTTTCCTATACGGATATCGGTGACCTGATAGAGATCTCCTTGAACGCCCCGGGCTATGCCCTGCTGATAGCTGCGGATCATATCACCGACGAAGGAAACCTAGGTGCTATTATAAGAACTGCCACTTTCTTTGGTGCTGATGGGCTTATTATCCCAAAGGACCGTTCAGCCCAAGTTACAGGGAATGTGCAAAAACGATCATCAGGGGCATATTTTCATCTTCCGGTTGCCAGGGTTATCAATTTGGGAAGGACGCTGGACACGCTCAGTAAAAAAGGATTCTGGGTGATAGGATCAGACGGGAAAAGCCTGGAGTCAATATACCGTTTTGACTGGAACCGGGATCTGGTGCTCGTTATGGGGAGTGAAGACAAAGGGATAGGCCGTTCCGTCAGGAGCCGATGTCATCAGCTGGTAGGCATTCCGTCTTCTGGAAAGACAGAATCATTAAATGTATCTGTTGCCTGCGGAAGTATTCTATCCGAGATTATTCGGCAGAAAAGGTCAAAAATGGAAGCATAGATTATCTACAGTTCCGATAGTACTGATCCCAGGGTACTTTTGATCCGGCAACTGGAGATAAAATTTTCTAAATTTATATGGAGATTAACAATGGCGAAAAAATCTGGTACCTCAATAAAAATATACATTTTGATATTAGCGGCAGTTCTTCTTGCCGGGGGCATCTTATGGTCTACCATTTCCGATA
>JAFDJA010000006.1 GCA_019307745.1 Deltaproteobacteria bacterium
GAGCTGCGGTGGGGCCGCGCCCGGGGTCATTCAGGGAATGGTATACTTATTTATGGAGATAGTGATTTTACCAGCGACTGCATCAATTTCCCCGCGGTTAAAAGACCTGAAGGATTTGATGCCCTTTTAGATCAGGCCATGGTGGAGGTAGATTTAGCCAAACGGGCATCGATAATAGTGAAAATGGAAAAACTGATGTACGATGATGTATTCCTGATTCCTCTTTGGAATGTACCTGACATTGAGTTCCGAACCCCAGATCTCAAATGGGATCCCAGCATCAGAAAACACCTGGAGTACTCTTCTGAGGACCGACAACTTCATTTTGAGATTGGCTGGTTAGACAGGTAATGTGACTTTAAGGCATGTTATCGTTTGTTTATACTTCAGTTGCAGGCTTTAGTATACTATTGGACTGAGAAGGGAGAATTTGTTGGAAAGGGCCGGTTCCCATGTACTTGCATGAGACATTGCAACTAAATAAATAAGAAAAAAAGGAGATTATATTGATGAATATTTTTAATACGAATTTCGATTATCAGAGCCGGCTTAATAAAATTAGAAAATTGATGGATGAACGAGAAATCGATGTCATGTTAGTACATTTCTGGCCAAACCAGTACTACATCTCCGGAATGTTTCAACCTTTACCCTGGTACCCTGTGGAAAACAATAAACATACTGAAATGCCTTTGATAATATTCAGAGACCGTATGGAGGATCCTATCTTCCTCATTACATGGTTAACCGGTAACGGTCTAAAAGAGGGAACCTGGATAAAAGATGTGAGACTTGTTGATAAAGAACCGTTTGGGAAATATAGTTGGCAGGAATATCTGGCTGAAATCTTAAAGGAGAAAAGAGTTAATTCAGGCACAATAGGTATAGAAGAACATGTTTGCACTATCAGCACATTCAATAAATTGAAGTCGGCAGCTCCCAAAGCCCGGTTCCAGGGTATAGATGACATCTTCCAGATTGCGAGGATGATAAAGGAACCTGAAGAGATTGAACTCATCAAGGAATCAGTCTTGATCGCTGAAGCCAGCTTAAAGGCTGGAATGGAAACCTCCGGAGTTGGTGTTCTCGAGAGCGAGATAAATTTTGCTGCCGAGACGGAGGCGAAGCGCAGGGGTGCGATACGAGAAGTCGAAACCATGTGTCAATCCGGCATAAGGACATCCCACCACCGGGCAATGGCATCAAACTGGAAAAGAGTGGATAAGAATGACCTTGTCATGATAGATATAGGCTTAGTTTATAAGGGATATGGCTCCGACTTAACCAGGACCTGGGTTGAGGGTAAGCCAACCGATAAACAGAAAAAGATAACGGATGATCTTGTAAGAGCCCACGGAAAAGTACTTGACAACATCAGGCCTGGTGTAAAAATTTGGGATGTTCTTGATTCTGGGGATAATGAGCTAAAAAAAGAAGGATACATAACAGGAGCACCTTTGCCTTCAAACAGTATTGGGGTCGGGCACGTGGGGATTCACGGTATCGGTTTAGGCCCGATGCATGATCCGCCCCATGTGATGGAGCATCGAGAAACAAAACTGGAAGTTGGTATGACTCTCGCAGTCTCAGGTACAGCACGCTTTGAAGATTTCACGATCCGTTTTGAGGATGATGTGGTAGTTGTACAAGGAGGCTATGAATTGATAAACAAGCTTATTCCCTGGGAATTATGAGTCTTTTAATCTACCGGTGTAAAAATTTCATTTATCTGGCCATCAAATTTGGAAGCAACAACACAAACCCAGGGAATACAAGCAGGATGATCAGACATACAATATCACCTATAAGGAAAGGTATAATTCCTTTGAAAACTTCGCCTATCGGTATCTTTTCTTGATCAGCCAATGCGGCCTGGAACGCGAAACAGATCATCCCAATGGGCGGGGTAATGGCAGCTATTTCTACCAGTCTTTCTATTATTATTGCATACCATATCCCATTAAACCCCAGATCTGTGACCATAATGCCATAGGTGATTGGAACAGTTAGTAAAATCATTGCCATGGTACTCATCGTAGCGCCGAGAAAAAGGTATAATAAAACTATCAGCAACACAATCACCCATGCCGGAGACTGCATTGCAGCTATGGTGTGGCTAAACCACATGGGAAGCTGTGAATGTGCCAGGAAGGCATTAAAAATCAATGATCCTAGAAGCACAAATAACAGGCTTCCCGTCGAAATGGCGGCAGAATCCAAGGCCTCTAAAATTTTTCTCCAGGTTAAAGTTTTCTTGATGAAACCAAGGACGGCGGCTACGAAAGCGCCTATTGCTGCTCCCTCGGTAGGTGTAAATACTCCGGCGTATATTCCTCCCATTACTGACAGGAACAATGTCACAACTGGCCAGAGTTTCCACAGCCCAGCCCATTTTTCTCTCCAAGTCGATCCCTCCGACGGGGGACCATATCCAGGTTTCAGCTTAACTAATAGAATTATTATCGTGGAATATACTAGCATCTCAAGTATGCCAGGCAAAAAACCAGCTATTAAAATTATTCCTACAGGCTGTTCTGTTAGCAAAGCAATAATTAACAGAGGAATGCTTGGAGGAATCATCCCACCCAGAGTTCCGCCGGCACATATGCTGCCTGCTGCAAGCTTTCGGTCGTAGCCATGCTTGCGCATTTCTCCGAAGGCGATTGTACCCATACTAGCGGCATTGGCCAGGGAATGGCCAGAAACGGCGGCGAAGGCACCACAGGCACCCACAGTGGTAATAGCTAACCCCCCGGGAAGCCGGCCTACCCATTTCCGTATTCCCCAGAACGCATCGCTGCTAAGGCCCCCTACAGTTGCCAAAGTTCCCATGAGAAGAAATAGAGGAACAGCGCTGAACAAGTAATTAACAACTGCATCCCATGCTATATAACCCACCATACTGGCAGCATTACTTAAACCCAGTAACTGGGCTAGCCCAAAGAAACCACACAGACCTAAAGCGGGACCTAAGGGCATCCTTAAAAAGATTATGAAAAAAAAAGTAGCTACAAACCAGATTAAACCAACTATATGTGGAGGCATTAGGTGTTTCCCTCAGGATTTTTATCATTGAGTTCAGAATCCTTCTCATCACCAGAGAAAAGTCGCAGTAACATTTCAATACAATAAAGAGTAGCCCCGTAGGTGATAACGAAATAAAACGGGAACAAGGGCATCTGAAGGCCCGCCGTTGTCTCGTTTTTTTCCCATACATGTATTCCCTGTATAAGAGACTGCCAGGCAATTATCCCAACGATGAGCAGACACAGGGTCAAACGAAGTTTTTCCAGGACCAACTTTAAGCGGCGAGGCAATTTGGGATTGAATAATTCTATGCTAATCTCACGATTCCTGAAGGCGACATACCCGAGAGTAAAAAAACAAATGAAGAGCATACTCATCTCCGTCAGTTCCGGTACTCCAAAAATCGGTTTGTATACTATCCTAGAAACCACGTCACATACGGTAAGCAGCGTTATGAATATCATAATAATCGCTGCTCCAAATGAGCTGAGACGCATTATTGCGTGCATGACTGCTGAAAACCTTTTTGCAACAATGCCCATTTGCCCCTCCTAATGATCATATACTGCCTTCAACACAACCCCAAACGAGATAGTTTTACATTTTCATCCCGTGCACCCTCTCGCAAAATTAAAGGTGTTCTTAAGTGGACATTCCCACGCCAGACCCCTAAGGGAATCCACAGCCTATAATCTGATTTTTGGGGATAAATAGCTTTCAGACTTTGTTACTCCGCTCACACCTCTAATTCCCAGGAAAATTGGTGTTAGATCTTTCACAACTTACTTGGGGGTCTCACCATATTTCTTCTGGCCTCTTATTATTTCGGCCAGAATTTCATTGCCTTCAAGACCTTTGCTTTCAAGCTTTGCTGCCCATTGATCCCAAATTGGATTTATGATTTTTTCCCACTTCTCTTTCTCTTCATCAGGAAGCTTTATCGTTTTGAGCCCATATTTTTTAGGCCATTCCTCATTTAAAAGTTGCTCATCTTCCTTTTTGGCCTGTTCAGCAAAATAATCGATTGCGAATTTTCGGTTTACTTTAGCCAATTTTATCTGAAGGTCAGGGCTGAATTTTTCAAAGGTTTTTTTGCAAAACCCGATTACCGTAATAACAGAGCCAAAATTCATATCGACTTGATACCTTAGCAATTCCTGCAAACCAAATGGCTCGGCGGATGTGGAAACTTCAATACTACCATCCAATAAGCCCCTCTCCATAGCCATAAACCTTTCGGGTGCCGGTGTGGCAGTGAAAACAGCTCCAACGGCTGTTAAGGCTGTCTTTTTTTGCTCGTGATAAGCCCTAATCCGGAGCCCCTTCAGATCTTCTAATGTCCTTATTGGTTTTTTTGCCATCCATAGCGTGCGTGGACCGCTGTAATCAAAAACCACATTAGCCAGTTCTGGAAAATCCTTGTAAACATGTGCTTCTATTAGATCGTTTACTATCTGCCCTCCAACCAACCGATTTCGAGCTAGTCCAGGCAGCATCAACATCTCAGTTCGCAAGAAACGGCCGGGAGTAAAAGCGACGGGAACATACGCTAAATCAACAATTCCCCTAGCAAGTCCATCGTAAATTTTTGATGGCGGCAGTACGGAAAAGCCATGCATTCGGGTAAATTTAATTTTACCTTCGCTTGCATTTTCAATTGCGTCAAGATATGGGTACCACCGATTCTTTGTAAATGAAGCCGTTTCAGGTCCAAAATAAAATGCTTTTAGGTTGTAAACCTCTTTAGCTGCACTTATATTAGCTGCCAGACCAATTATTAACAGATTTGCTAATACGATTAAGATCATTATTTTCTTCATTTGCTTATCTCCTTTTTGAAAACTTTTCAGAGGAGTTGATTAATAGGGGAAATCAGAATTTCAGCAGAACGTCAAGTTTATCAGGCACAAGTTCGCTCCGCAAAAACGACTTGGATAATTCAATATGCAACTTTTCTATAATCGCAAATATCACGCATCAAAGATGTATGTGATAATGATTGTAATATTTGAAGTTTAAAAAAACCTTAGATAAATCCTTACTACATGACAGCGATAAAAAAACTATAAACAAGACGGGCGTTTTGATGTAAACCATGAACAGTAAAGTATCGGAAAGTAAAGTCGACCACCTATAGGCATTATTCCGACCTTCTTGATAAGTGGCGTGTAAGCTGGAGCTAAAACCTCATTTCTAATTTATACAATGAGCATCCTTGTCCTATATCTTTTCCAAGAACCGAAATATTTTAATACATCAACGCCCCTTATTCTAAAACGCCAAAATGATCCTCTAAAAAATTAATTGACCCGTATCCTAAAGACCAAGGATCATAATTTCCTCATAGGGCCATCTGGTAAGGACTTCGCACCCTGTATCTGTAATGAGATAAGTGTTTTCAATGGCTACTCCCCCTGCTTCACCCTCGGTATAAAATATTGCATGATAGGTTATCGTCATAAATGGTTGGACCAGGAGGCTCGCCATTTTTGGATTTGCTCTTTAGTTTTGAAATTTTCACCGGGTTTGGGTCTCCATTTGGCGAGCTCGTGGGTAGTCACGCCTGGTTTGAGTAATTCTTGAAACCTGGCATGCATCTCAACCGCGGTCTGGTAGATCTCTTTCTGTAGATCTGATGGCTTTGCACCTACCAAAAAGGTCCGGTCATAACAAACCTTGTACCCACACCAGTTGACGTGGCAGGCCTCGAGAGTAAGAAACTCACGGGGTCTTAGGATTCGATCCGACCAGTTAAAACTACGGGGGTTGGTTCTGTCACCTGAGTTGACTACCCAGCCTTCTATATATTCACCTCCTGCATCATAGATGGCCTTGGCCATAATTCCTTGAATTTCATGCTCTTTCATGCCTACCCTTGCCTCTCGATATACGGCGCCATAACCCGCTTCGTTTATCGCGGCGGCTGTTTTCATACAGATAATCTCTTCATCAAATTTTACCATGCCACATTCATCGATCCACGCATTCCCATCAACGACTGTTATACCCTCTTCACGTAAGGCATCGATAAGGTATGGGCTGCAAGTATCAATGGATAAGGGCAGTTCAGAGACTCCATGCTTCTTAAGCAGTTTTTTAATCTGCTTTGCGGTGATAGACCATTGCTTATTGGCAACTTCCGGTGTCTTATAACGGCCGGGACGGGGTTGTAGTAGGTGATCATGATTCAACATGCGCCCCTCCAACCAGGGACAGTCTTCCTTCACTCTTTTTTCATCAATCTCCATCGCTTCCACATAGGGGAAACCAGCATCTCTAATCATAAGAACAAAATTCCAGGCCAGGCCTCTGCTGTAAGGGTGGTTCCATAGACTTGATAAATACCTTTTACGATCATGGTTGTATACAATAGCCGATCCAATGCCATATTTAGCCATAAACTGGTTGGCCCTTTCAATTCGTTTCTCCCTCAACGCTTCCCAGTTTATTCTCTGCTGCCAGTCCACATTCCCCAACCCGAATCTTTGTGATATCATGACATATCTCCTTAAAATTTTTTTTAATGTTCGGTTAAAATTCATATGTCTTTTTAGACACACGATCTTATAAAGTGACCTCCCTCTAAAAAAGAAAGTACTAAGATCTACCATAAGTGCAATTTTCAGGATGCTCCCACTGCTGGTGGGTTGCTACTTTAAATAATCCTCCCTCACATATATTTCCGGATGAGCTTGTCGAATAACAACTCAGAAATTATTATTATGGTAGTACCACCCAAGAATTACAGGGTAGCAGGACATTCACCTGACTGCCAACAGTGACTTCAAGATCGGGTGGCACCTTCACATAAAATACCTGACTTTCGATGATCACCTCGCAGTCTATATGCTCCCCTAAAAAGACAGCACTCTTAATTGCGCCGGGAAAAACATTCACAATATTCCCTTTCTGGGACTCCAAAATCCTTATGGTTTCTGAACGTATTCCCATTTTAATTTTCTGGCCATTGGTCAGCTTTTCAACCCCAGGACACTCTACAAGACCGATTGGTGTTCGGGCTGCTTTTCTTCCATCTCTACCCTCCAGCGTAATTACCTCACCATCCAGAAAATTTATCCGGCCGACGAAATCAGCGATGAAAGCTTCGCTGGGACGTAGATAAATATCACGGGGGGTCCCGATCTGAACCAAACGACCGTCCAACATCACACCTATCCGATCCGATACCGCAAATGCCTCTGCCTGGTCATGAGTCACATAGACCGCAGTGGTCCCCAGTTTCTTCAGTAACTGCCGTAATTCGAGACGAGTCTCCATTCGGAGCTTGGCATCCAGATTGCTCAAAGGCTCATCCATCAAAACCACTTCCGGCTCCTTGATCAGAGCGCGGGCCAGGGCTACCCTCTGCTGCTGACCACCACTAAGCTGAGTAGAGGGACGCGACTCAAAACCCTCCAACTGCACAAGGGCACAGATATTAGCTACCTTCTGCTGGATCTCATGCGCTGAAGGCCGCTTGTGCATGCCATATTTGAGGGGAAAGGCAATGTTGTCGAAGACATTCATGTGTGGCCATATGGCGTAGGATTGGAACACCATGCCGATATTGCGTTGATATACGGGAGTAGCCTGTTTTTTCGCGCGGGAGAACACCAGCTCGCCTCCGAGCCTGATCTCACCGTCATCAGGACTCTCCAGGCCTGCTATGCATCGAATTGTGGTGGTCTTGCCGCAGCCACTGGGCCCGAGCAGGCAGAAGAACTCTCCCTGTTCGACCTCAACGGTTACATTCCGGACGGATCTAACAGTCCCGTGAGCCGTGACAAAGGATTTGCTGATCTGCTTCAGAGATACAGACATAAGAATTTATCAACCTCCTTCTACCACCATTGTCTGCCTGGCTACGAGAAACGTAAGTGCCATCGTTACCATCACCAGGGGCACTGCAATGGCAGAGGCAATACGAAACTCTGCCTCCTCCATCCATAAAAACCAAAGGATCACGCCCAAGGTCTGGTTACCCACAGCATAGAGCATCAACGCGATCGACGTATCGCGAATGCTCCGTACAAACATCCAAAGAAAACCACGAACAAAGCTGGGCCACAAGAGCGGCAACACGACCCGGGAGAAGGTATGCCATAGTTTTGCCCCGCTTGTACCGGCGGCCTCTTCAAGTTCCCGGTGAATCTGTATAAAGGCCGCACCCATCTGCCTCGTTCCAAAGGGCAGACAGGTAGTTGTCACAGCAATGACAATGATCCAGATGGTTCCGTAGATGGGAATAGGCAAAACAGTATAGATGAAAATGAGTGCCAGTGCCAGCACGATTCCTGGAACTCCTACCACCATAAAGGCAAGACGGTCCGGGATCCAGGCGCCACGAACTTCTCCGCGAATAGAAAGCCATGAAACCAGGGTCACAAGAAACATCCCGATCATAGCCGCGGAAATAGCAATTATTATGGTATTGTTGAGTGCTATCCACAACTGTGGAGAATTCATCATTTCACGGTAGGCATTCAGGTTGACTCGAGACAGCGCTGAGAACGAGATTGCTGTAAAGGCTGGGGCAATACTCGTCCAAAAAAGAATCAGAAATGGCATTGCCACAGCAAGAACAAAGTACCCGGTCATAATAACCACCGGCACAAACTTCCACCGTCCCAGGTCGATCAGGTGCGGGCGGTACCCGCGACCTGTTACTGTAGCGAAGCGCTCCCCATGCTTAATATAACGGCTATACAGGTAAACAAACACTCCCGCAACCGCCAACAGAATCACCCCGTAAGTGCTTGCCATCCCATAGTTAGGCAAAAGCTCCCCATGTGCCGGGTTAATAGCATAGTAGATCGCGCTGCTAAATACGTATATGCCTTTCGGCATACCCAACAAGGCCGGGATCTCAAAGATCTCCATAGCGCGAACGAAGTAGTATATGACCGCGGCAAAGACTGCCGGGCTGACCAGGGGCATACTAACCTGCCGGAAGGTAGCCCATATTCCGGCACCGCTCGTCCGAGCCGCTTCTTCGAGGGAAGGATCTACCCTGGAAAATACGCCTGAAATCATAATGTAGATCATGGGAACGAAGCCAAGCGCGGCAATCAGAATCATGCCGGGAATGGAGTAGATATTGATCGGCCCAGGCCCCGTGAGCCCGAAGAGCTCCCGCAGTATCACGTTGAACAGACCGTTGGCAGGATTAGCCAGCAGAATCCAGCCCATACCCACTATGATTACAGGCATACCCATCGGCGACAGAATCAGCACGAAAAGGAGACGTCGGAATGGGACATTGGTCCGTTCAAGGAACCAGGCAAATATTATGGAAAGTCCCATGGCAACAATAATAGTACCTGAGGCAAACCACGCCGTGTTGAGGAGCATACGGTAAGTGGCGCCTGAAGTAAATACCTGAAGATAGTTGGCAACAGTGAAGGTAGTAACCTCGAACGGCAAGCGATTTGCAGTACTGCGGATACTGCTGAACAGTAGAATAGCTATCGGAGGGAGCACTAAACAAATGACTACAATAGATACTGCCCCTAAGAGTATCTTTTGTGAATGTAAAGCAACAAGTTCGCGCAGACTCACCATCCTCTCTGAAAACCCAGCTAAGTTCAATAAAAAACCTCCTTCTTCAGTTATTTATGCGCTCAGAACCATTACCTCCGTCGTAATTCAAAACAAATCGATCTCCCCCATTAGACCATACCAGGAGCACGCCAGATTGAGCCCGTCTAGAGTCTGTTAATTGATACTCCATCCCATAGCCCTATCCGCTTCATTGATAAACTCCCTAAATTGCTTAATTTCTTCAATTGTCTTGCATATTCTTATTAATTCAATGCCGTTCTCACACAGCAATTGAGCCACAGGTGAGGCATCACATGGTGTAGCAAAGCCGCGACCTGTGCTCACCAAAGCCTCCATTGCTTCTTTGGTGGTTGCCCAGCCTATGAACAGTTTAGCTGCGTTAGGATGCTGGATACCCTTTGTCTTTGGAGTATAAAGAGCGAAGGGACTAGCGACCGCCGGACCTATTGGACAAAGCTGCAGAGATGTGCCTCTCTTTTTAAAAATGGGGACCAAGGTGGACCTCACCAATCCAATCGGAGTTTCTCCGCTTGCAACCCGGCTGAATGCAACAACCCCACTTGGTGCCGGCATGATGTCTTGCTTGCGCAGCTGCTCCAGGTAGTGAATTACCTTTTGTGGATTTTTCTGCCATGCTGGAAACAGGCCGGCGAGATTATTCCCATTTGTTCGTACCGATAATTTATTTCCTTTCCACTTGGGATCAAGCAGTTCTTCCCAGCTGCGTGGTAAATCCTTTTTTAAGACCAGCTTTGGGTTGTACACCCAGATCATGGGATTATCGTGATAGAGGATCAATCGATTATCAAATAGTATATCCTCAGGATTCAAGTCCGAGATTTTGGCCCAATCGTAGCTATCCAACAGATCTCTTTCCAGTAATGGTAGCATCTCGTCCACACCGGAGCAGATGCCTACATCCACACTAAGCTTTCTTGCCGCAGCTTCCGTTATGATACGAGCAGGCATCCGAGACGACACGGCACTGAACGCTGTTACTTTTATACCTGGGTACTTTGCCTCAAACGCATCGACTACGACCTTCCAATTACTAGCTGAACCCAATACCTGCCACAACAGTTTTCCTTCCTTTTTTGCGTCCTGGTAAAGATCCTGGATTGCACGCTCTGAAGGAGCCGTAAAGCCATTGATTGAAAAAAGCACTACAGACAAATAAATAATTATAAAAACCGTTTTCTTGATCATTTCGATCCCCTCTTTATTTGAGATTTGGTTGCATTCCCAATACCATAACAATCTTGAAAACACCGAAGTTGCGAACGATCACTTTGAGTTCTCAATCCGGGCCGTTTAAAAAGGGTCGACAGCCCCCTGACTTCCAGGAACATAAATTTCTGCTGTAACCAAAAAAAAACAAATTCATATGGATGGATGGTTTTTATTAAATTGTCAATATGTAAAACTTTTAACGTAAAATTATTTCTGAAAAATGAAAAAACAACAGGCTTTGAAACTCAAATAACTCGTAAAAAATTCAAGCAACAAAATACGCGGAAATGTTCTATAAAAATCTTATGTCGAGGATTGTCTACTGTTTTGCTAATTTTTTGCAATTGAATATTTTCAATATCATAACCATAAAAATACCCAAAAATTTTATGGAACGACTTTTAAACATTATTCTAAGAGGAAATTGCCTGCAAATAGGAGCCCTCGTTTCCTCTATTAGAACGCAGCTCCGAGTGAGATTGGATTGAGAAGACTCAAAAAATTTTTTTTCTTCGCCACTTTTTAGGACGATCGCTCGGAAAGTTTAACCCGCTAGCGTCTACACCCAAATCGACCATGGATTTAGCCAACACTATCGCACAACTATATCCTTCCAGTACTGGCACCTCCCATCCCAACTCGTTAAGGCGTTTCTGTAAAATAGGTTGCAGCCAAAAGGTGGCTGAGCATCCAAAAGTTATAACCTCTGCCCCATCTTCCTCAATGGCAGATACAGCCTCGTTAACTGTGCGGTCAATCACTTCAGACGTCTCCCCTCTCAGCACTTTATCTCGTTCATGTATGATAAAAGGGGTATCCGTGTTTCCCGGCCTGGGGAGTGGATAATTTATATTCCTTATTGATGCACACCTCTCGGTAAAGCGATGTTGGATGACTAAGTTATAGTAAAACATGTTGTGTGACTCTGCCAAATCGATAACACTGAACTTATTACCCAGCATGGAGGCTATATGCATTTGGGAGAAGGCGCAGGATGTTACGGGTATGTTATATTTTCTGGCTATCTCCCTTGATTCAAAAAACCCGGGCTCTCCTCCCCCAAGCAGTATAATAGCATTGTACTTGCCGCTCTCACATGCTTCGCGAACAATCGGCAGACGCGCAGCTGCAGCGAAACAAAACTCCTCTCGGTTCTCAACAGGCCAGTCCCCATATGTGGCTAAGACACCCTCATGCATATCCCATTCAATGTCTTCAAATAAATGTTTTATGTTGTTATAATTCATTAACCGTTGTTCCTTTGGGCGACCTGCGAGCCTTGGCAGGAACCTGCTGGTCTCTGACATCCCGAATGCGGGTATAAACAAAAACCTATACGTTTTTTTTACCGGCATATTGTATCATCCTTCAAATATATCAGGATTATAGGAATTCTCTTTTGCTCTAAATTAAATTTTAAAAAAAATGAAAATAGGTTTTTCCATTCAAGGAGATAGATGTTCTGAGCTGCTTCTTTAATCTTGAATCTTATGACGGCACTGTTAAGACCTCCCCCTGGAATGAGCCATACCAATCATGGTCCCGATCAATCCTTAACTTTTTAAGGCAGAAAAGAAGAATAAGCTGTAAAAAGGCATGGGGTAATACCCATTCTAAAAACAACAAATTATGCGTCAAAACCAAGTTCTTTAAACTCAATATAGCATATTATGATTATTCCCACTAGTCCATGAGGTCGAGCCAAGATAACCATTTAAAATAATAAAGGAATTAAAAGGGAAATAGCCTTATTTACCCTCTAGAATCCATTTTTTAAGGCCACAAGAGATACGCTGAAAGTAGTAGTTTAGTAGCCCGTGACTATGATGCATAAGGATTTTGGCGATCTTTTTCAGTGGCTTAATAGCGGATTTTTCAATAAATTTGCACCATGCATCCAGGAACTTTACTGCTTCTTCTCTTTACCATGGACACATCTCCTGTTTTAGTTTAACATTTAACTCAACCATGTGTCTATTAAAAGAGGGAAGGTTTATTTCTCGTGATTTCCAATAAAACCCCAATATCTAGATAAGTAAACACCGGAGGTATTAATATGTCCAATGAATTTTCTGAAATTAACTTAAAGGCAATAGGCGTTGTAAAGAATGAGATGAAGGAAACAGGCGTACGCCCTAATATTCGGGATATTGTCAGTGAAATCGAACTTTACGATAGTTACGCAGACGGTCTGGACAGGCTCGATGAATACTCGCACATTATAGTTCTCTACCACTATCACATGGGCAGTAATCAAGCACCAAAACCCATAAGACAACATGCTCATAATAAAGAGAGCTATCCTGTGGTAGGTATTTTCGCCTTGCGGGGTTCAAATAGACCAAATCGAATTGGACTGAGTATGGCCAAAATATTGAAAGTTGGCAGCAATAAGGTGAAAGTATCAGGGCTAGATGCCATTGATGGCACACCTGTAATAGATATAAAACCTTATATTCCAAGATCAGATTCGATACCTGATGCTAAAGTATCGCCTTGGCAAATGGAATGGCAAAAACAAAGCTAGCGAAACTTATACCAGGACAACCTATATTTGTATTGTCAAAAAGATCCTCAAACACCCGGGATTGTGGGATCGAAAAGCCAGATCCCCTAAAAATTAAAAGATTTTTTGAAATATATTGAACCATATTTTGATTACTCAGAATCGTTGTTCCTTTTATCTCAAAATTATCTTTATTCCTACCCAGTATATCTTGAGACCTGATTGACTGGTTCCATACACTTTCTCTCTTAAAAGGCAATGTCTTATCATTGTAAACGCCAGAGAAGTAAAAAAATTGTTCTGGTAGGAGCCAGGACTTCAGGGACCTTGAAAAAAAGACATCCCCGCCCCATTTAACCTACGCTGCCATTTGAAAGGCCCTGTCCGTAGCGTTGCGTATTTCATCCGGAGTAAATGGTTTGGGGATAAAATCAACAGCACCCAAGCGAGTTGTTTCAACTGCAGTCTCTATACTTGCATAACCGGTAATTATAATCACCTTTGTCTCAGGCTGTTTTTCACGTATGGCCTTTAATAATTCAAGTCCTTTTACTTTTGGAATCCTGAGATCCAGCAATATAATTTTATAACTCTTTTCAGAAATCTTATAAAGGGCCTCATCCTTTGTCATAGCCTGATCAACCTGGTGTCCTCTTTTTGCAAGAATCTTCCTGATATTATTACTGACAGCAACCTCATCCTCTATAACCAGTATCTTTTCCCCCGCAGAGCCAGAAACGTCATGGGCTGTCATATCCTTATATTTAAGCTGTGCAATATTTTTCTTCAGTTCCTCATAGGACAAAAAGGACATGCCATCCCGGTTTAGATTCATTACATATTCCGGCCCTGTCACGGCAACAACTTCTTCGTAATTAAAGGGCATGTCAATGCCAATAAGCTGCCCATGATTAAAGCTGGCTTTTTTTCTTTTTGCCCCAGTTTCTTCCGCCTTCCGCTTGGGACAAACTTTATTCTTTCTTCCGGCCTTACATATTGTTCCCAGTTTATTAAAAATATCACAGACACTTTCACCTGTTGTACAGTAATTTTCAGGTATATCTTTAACATGGGACTCTATTAATTCCTCGCCTATGGCATCTACAACCTTGCCTCTTAATTCATCAGGAGTAAACGGCTTAGGTACATAATCCAGTGCACCCAACTGAATGGCCTTAACAGCAGTATCCACAGAAGCATAGGCTGTCATCATCAGCACCTTTGTTAACGGCCATTGTTTTTTGACCAAACCCAAAAGTTCAAGACCGTCCATTTCAGGCATCACAAGATCAGAGATCAGAAGAGAAAATGATTCTACGGCCATCCTGTTCATGGCCTCTCTTGCACTCAAGGCATGGGTGACTTCATAATTATTTTTAGAAAGGATTTTTTCAACATTCTCACAAATCCCCTTTTCATCATCCACAACGAGTACTTTGTGCATTGTTTCCATGTTACTCTCCTTTCTTCACAAGACATTACAATAAATTTTTCAAACTGTATTAAAGATTCCATTCTCTTTAATTGTATTACATAGCAGGATGCATGCCATTCTCCTATTAATTAGTCAAACTATTGAAATGATTGAATAATTCGCCTGAAGGGTTATTTTGAAATTTCAAGAAGTGTATAAAAAAAATATGCAGCATTACCCATTAAAAAATTAAAGGCTTTTAGAATTGCAGGGCAAACAGTTAAAATCAGAAGGGCGATAAATGCTTGATATTACAAGAATTGTGAGTGAAAAGTGAAAAAACTTATTTGAATTTCCTTGCAGGGAAGATATTTTAATCAATTTTGTCAGGCATATAAAAAAAATATGCATGGTATTATTTTTTATTTATCCTGTGGAAGGATAATATGGTGTTTTTTCATTAATTTCTGAAAATTAGACCTCTGTAACCCAACCTTTTTTGAAGCACATGTAACATTCCATTGATTCTCTACAAGCGCCTTCAGAACAAATCTTTTTTCCACATCAACAACCGATTTCTGCCTGATCTCGCTTTTTATCTGTTTCAGTTCTTCATTGGTGGAAGGGACATAATCTACTAACTGCCCCATATCATCACCCAAGGGAGACAACTCTTTTATTCCAACCTGATTTTTCTCACATAATATTACAGCCCTTTCGATCACATTTCTCAATTGTCTCACATTGCCTGGCCAATCATGTGATTGTAATCTTTGCAGGGCTTTGTCATCAAATTCGATTACCTTCTTTCCCATACTCCGGCTAATCAGATCCAAAAAATGATAGGCAATAGGCAGAATATCTTCCTTTCTTTCCCTTAAAGGGGGAATCATTATTGGATATACAAAGATACGGTAATAAAAATCCTCCCGGAATGTCCCCCGTTTAACCATATCCATTAGATCACGATTTGTAGCCAGAACTATACGGATATCCACTTTTTGAACAGAAGTACTTCCAATGGGTAGAAACTCTTGATTTTCCAAAAAACGAAGAAGCTTACCCTGGACTTCAGGATTCACATTGCTTATTTCATCAAGAAAAACGGTTCCCTTGTGTGCCCGCCTAAAAATACCCTCTTTATCGGTGGTGGCACCGGTAAAGGCACCTTTCGTGTAACCAAACAGTTCGCTTTCCAGAAGATTAGTTGACAGGGTTCCGCAATCAACAGCGAAAAAAACCCTGTCCTTCCTCTTGCTGTTGGCATGTATTGCCCGCGCGATCAATTCCTTGCCTGTCCCGCTCTCACCACAGATGAGAACTGTGGAATCGGTGGGACCCACTTTTCCCACCATTTTTATTACATCATTTATTTTCCTGCTTTCCCCGACAAGCTGGTGTGTAACCCTGTTAGCGATCCCTTGCTGATTATGGAGCCTCCTACTCTGAATCCGTATATCCCTTTGAGTTATTGCGTTAAGGACAGTAGACCTCAGCTCATCCGGGGTAAAGGGTTTAGAAAGGTAATCAAAGCCTCCCATCTTCATCACCTCCACTGCCGAAGACACGGTAGCATAACCAGTAATCACAATAACCATTGTATCTGGGTAATTGTCCTTTATTCTGCGGAGAACTTCCATGCCTCCCAGGGAACTCATTTTAAGATCTGTAACAACTACGCTGAACTGTTCATCCGCAAGCATCTCCAAGGCGGCATAACCATTTAACGCATACTTCACTTGATAACCACTCCTTGACAGGATCTTTACACAATTTTGACAGATATTAACCTCATCATCAATTACCAGGATATGGTGTGTTTCATTATTCATTGCTTTTCCCACTGCCAACTGGCAGTCTAACTGTAAAAGTAGTGCCCTTTTCGGTTGAACTCTCAACGTGGATTGTTCCCTTGTGCTGTTTGATGAGGCCTAATGTGATGGACATCCCCAAACCGGTTCCAACCTCTTTTGTAGTAAAAAAGGGATCAAAGATCTTGTCCAGATGCTCCCTTGGAATGCCTTTTCCGTTGTCGGATACAACAACCTCCACATAACTGTCCGCGCTGCTGAATCTGGTTTCAAAAATAACTTCACCCCCGGGTTCGATCGCATCAATGGCATTCAGGCCCAGATTGACAAGTGACTGCTGAATCTGGGCCTTATCCACTCTAGCAATGGGGATACCAGCTTCAAACTTGCTCTCTAAAGTAACATCTTTGAATGCAGCCTGTTTCCTTAAGAGTACAATACTATCCTGGACGATATCATTGATATCGTGCTCATCGATTACCGGCCTGCTCTGACGGGCAAAATTAAGCAGACTTGAAATTATTTTACGGCATCTGATGGCTTCATCGGCAATTGTTTTCAACTCCAGATAATCAGGGTCATCCTGGCCGAGATCTTCCTGCATTAACATTGCTGTGGTCAAAATTGTAGTCAGGGGATTATTGATTTCATGGGCCACCCCGGCGGCAAGGCGGCCGACCGAAATCATTTTTTGCTGGCGCAACATCTCCTTATGGAGATGAATATCCTTTGTAACATCCCTTAGTATCTCTATTACCGATTTAATTTCTCCATCTTTAAAGATCGGATAGGTGGAAATTGCATGGTAGATCTCCTGGTTATCCTTACCCCTATGGACATGAGTCGATTTGGAAGGCTTTCCTGAAAGCAGGGTATCCTTTAACGGACATAATTCCTCCTCTCCATCACAGGGAGTCCTCCGTTGATGGGAAATCTCGTAACAGTGGCGGCCGATAATCTCCTCCCTATCATATGGCAATTTCTTCAGAAAAGTATCGTTGACTTCCAGGATTCGATAATCCGGTGCGATTACCATAACATCTTCCTGGATCAGATTGTTGACTGCAGTATCATACATTGCCCTATTCTCAGCAGATTCCCTTGCCCTCCGCCGCATTTCAATCCTTTCATGAACCCTTCTAAAGGCTGTCTCAAGGACTTCATAACTAATAGGCTTTAAAAGAAAATCAGTTGCTCCGTCTTTCAGGCTTCTAATGGCAAAATCAACATTTCCATGGGCTGTAATAATAATCACTTCCGTATCAGGGCTTTGAGACTTAATCCTGCGGAGCAATTCTATTCCGTTCATAACGGGCATCCTGATATCGGTAATAACAACCGGAGGGTTGACCTCCTTAAATACTGCCAAAGCCTCTTCACCATTTTGTGCAGTGTAAACATGATAGCCCAGTCTATCCAGTGAATTACTAATATCCTTACGGATATTCTCATTATTATCCACAAGCAAGATCTTCTCTTTCATAGGAATCCGCCTATCCTTTCATACATTGTATATGGGTTATACCAATGAATATTCTATATTTTTATGACAACTCAAGGATCTCATGGAAGGTGAAAAAAGTTGTCGTTGCCGGATCATGCCAGTATGACATGAAGAGGAGGCAGTAAAAGGGATTTCGATCTATGATTTCTAAGTCCCTGCTCCTTGCAAATATTACCAGATTAAAGGATGAGGTGCAAATGATAATACCGGAATATTACATAAACAATATTGAAGGGCATCATAAAAAGGTATTTATTAAAGCAATCACACAGCAATTTATTCGGATATAGCTGGCACCTTATCGGTTATTGCAAAATAAGATCAAACTTTTCAAAATGGTTACCCTTCGGGAGTATGTATTTCACCGCGTCTACCGCGTTATCAAGCCTTCGTGGTTGACAAGTACAGCTTCACGTTTGATGCCTTGTATTTTCTTTGCACGAGCTTCGCTGTGCGCAGGCCCACTACTTCGTAGCAGGTTCCCGGATTCTTTGCACAAGCTTCGCTGTGCGCATGCCCATTACTTCGTAGCGGGTTCCCGGATTCTTTGCACGAGCTTCGCTGTGCGCAGGCCCACTACTTCGGAGCGGGTTCCCGGGATCAGTAAACTCATGCTCGCAAAATTCACATAATACATTGCTTTTTATGAAAAAAAGTATTCGGCACTGATTGCAGCGTGCTGATGTTAAATCGAATACAATATATTGAGGGTGGCATTAGAAAAGCAAATCAGATAGCGAATGGTTCGAGGTCTTATGATGAAATACGCAGAAACACTTTTTGATAGCGGCAGGGCCGTTCCCGACCCTGCCGTATTGGTGGAGCTAATTTTAGATTTAGAAAGGAGTTTCTACAGTTCGATCCCAAGCTTATCCCATACGGATTCACCATCCTGAATTTCGGTGGCCTTCAAATGAGGATAAGTCGTAATAATAAAGTAAGCCAACGGCAGAACCCCTAAAACAATGATGATGGTGTCAGGAAGAGCGCGAAAGGTCCCCAGCCAGACAACCGCCCCTTTCTCGAAGAACTCCGCACTTCGGGCCATCCAGAGACCATCTTTAAAGGAGATCCACGCCTGCATGGCCCCGACCGGCAACAGGGTGGCAAAAGCCATAAGAAACAACCCTCCGTTGAGCCCCCAAAACGATAGTTTCAGGATCCCGTCGTTCCAGTAGGCCTTTTCGACCAGGCCGCGCCAGGAGAACAAAAGCAGGGCGACGGAAAGCATACCGTAAGTACCAAACATGGCGGTGTGAGCGTGATGCATTGTTAAGTAAGTCCCGTGTTCATAGAAATTGATTATGGGAAGATTAATCAGGAAGCCAAAGATCCCGGCACCCAGAAAATTCCAGAAGGATGCGGCTACCAGAAAGTACATGGGCCACTTGTAACTGAACTCCCGGCCTTCTTTTTGGATATCTTTGTATTCCATTAATCCCCGAACGACCAGGGTCAATAACGGAACTGGCTCCATGGAAGAGAATATAGCTCCCCACCCAACCCAGAAAGCCGCCCCTCCGAACCAGTAATAATGATGGGCGGTTCCTATGATACCGCTGATAAAGGTTATGGCTGCGGTAAAATAGGCTACCCGTAAGGCTGCCCTGGCTGTAGCCAGTCCCATGGTCACCATCAGCAAAGCAATGACGGCTATACCAAAAAACTCAAAGATACTTTCCACCCACAGGTGAACCACAAACCATCGCCAGTAATCCGACATGGTCAGGTGGGAACCCTGGCCGTAAAAAAGTCCGAAGCCGAAAAAGGCCACAACCAGGACAGCGCTGAACACATAGAACCAGATTAAAGCGCTGAATTCATCCTTGTGGCTTTTTAGATGACTGCCCACGGCCCGGTACACGATTAATAGCCAGAAAATCAAGCCTACGAACAGAAGAATTTGCCAGATACGGCCTAATTCAAGAAATTCCCATCCTTGATGACCCAACCAGAACCACCAATCACCCAGCAGTCCCTTGATTCCCAGAACCTCCCCCGTGAGGCTTCCCACCGCCACCAGGAGAACGGCAACGAAAAGGATTTTAACCAGAAGACCCTGTTTGGCGGGTTCTCTGCCTCCGATGATAGGCGCCAAATAAATGGCAGACGCCATCCAGGTGGTGGCAATCCAAAAAACCATCAGTTGCAAATGCCAGGTTTTTGCCCAGGTATAAGGAATGATTTTGGCCACAAAGGGAAACCAGAAAGTACCCGGATGGATGGTGTAATGGGCCAGCAACCCCCCGAAGATCGTCTGAAGCAGAAACAATAAAATGACCACAGCGAAGAATTTGGCTGCTTGAAACTGACTGGGGGTCAGGGGCATATCAATTAGTTTTTCGGACAAGGCAACCCCCCTGGCTTCTCCATACCACATGCCATAACGGTGTATCCAGTAGACAAATAGACCCAGGACCACCAGTAATGCCAGGACCCCTGCAATGGAATAGAAGTAGGCGTGGGTGCTGGCGATGTTTCCTACTCTGCGGTCCGGGGGCCAATTGTTAGTATAAGTGTAATCTTTTTCCGGACGAAGGGTCGAGGACACCCAGGCAGTCCAGAAGAAAAACCGTGAGATCTCAAGGCGCTGCTGCTCATCGGCAATGGTGTTTGGAAGAAAACCATAGCGCTGAAAGCCCTCTTTAAAGATTTTGTCCCAGTGCTGTTTAATCCTATTGAGACCTTCGACCTGGGCGGAGGTTAACGTAAGGGTATCTTTGGCGGCGTCATAGCGATTGGGTTTTATCTCGTGTGTCGTTTTAACGTCGATAATTCCCTTTTGAAGGTTATCCAGGTCGTTATATGGTTTGCCATAGTCTCTTTTGGCGAAGAAATCACCCACCGCTTCTGCTATGATATGCAATGAAGCGGCGGAGAATTCCGGTCCTCTCTGGGAGCCGTGACCCCAGACAGCGCCTTGGTCCATGAGACCGTAACGTTGATATACATCCTGGCCGGCCATGATATTCGATTTCTGGAAAAGAACCTTGCCTCCGGGATCAAGCACTTTCCCCGGATAAGGCGGAAGTTCTTTTTTCATGGCCACTCCGCCACCCAGCAGAATGGCCATAGCCACAATAAAACAGATAATAGCAGCCCATTTGAGTGTGTTCAGTTTCATGTAATACCTCCTGCTTATTAAAGGTTAACAAGTGATATGTTCATGTATCTGTCGACTTCAAACCCAAAATGTTTACAATACCTGATCTACAGTGGTTTCTTTGAGCATTTTTTCAAACTGCTCCGATATGATTTTCCAGCGAATGTGCAGCCCGCAAGACCCGTCACAGGCATTAAGCCCCAGGAAGCATTTTTTAAAATCGTTAATGATCATAAAAAGATTAACAATATCAAAAAGCTTGATTTGGGAAGCGGGCTTGGCCAGTGTAAAGCCGCCGTTCCTGCCCCGCATCGAAATTATTAAGCCATCCTGAACAAGCCTGTTTAAAATTTTCGATAGAAAATTTCGGGGGATATCCATTTCTTGGGCGATTGTTGCTGACAACACGGGTTTATGATCTTGCTGCTGAGCGAGATACCCCATGGCTCTAATTGCGTAAATCGATGTTTGGCTGAGCATCGGCATTGTTTTCCTTAATAAAAAATATTGGCATAAACCAATTATTGATAAGTTCATCCTTTTGTCAAGTTATTTTTTTAAAGTTTTGTATCGCGATCAAAGGCTTGGTCTTAAGCATTAAAATTGGTATAATATCCAAAGATTAAAGATATAATGATCCCATTAAAAAGCTAATCAAAACCCATGCCCTATTTTTTCTCCAAAGATCCCACAACACACATAGTGCAAGAGCTTTCACATCAATCACACTAAAATTAATTCTCGGGTATATATATTGGTATATACTATAACAAAAGATGATAAAAGGCTTTTGGGAATCAAATTTCATATATAACGATGTTTAAACTTGACTTACATAAATACGATTGGGTAATTTAATGTTTAATGTGTAAGGTTTGATGGTTTTTTTGATGTTTAACCAAGTTTTTGATGGAAAGGAATTATCAAAAAACATGAAAACAGATAAGAATGTCAATAAAAAACTGGAGAAGCTGTTCAAGGGGATATCAAAAGAAATTCAAATATTTCTTTTTACCGATCCGGCTAAAAATGAATCCAATAATTCAGCGGCCAGATTGATCATTAGTATGATTATGGAGGCTGCACCTGATATCAAATTAGAGGAATTTAATCTGGAAGATCAATTGGCTCATAAATTCGATGTAAAAGATTCCCCGACTCTTCTTATTAATCCTGAACGATTCAACATTCGATGGGTGGGTGCGCCGGCCGGGGAAGAAATACGGAGTTTTATTGAAGCACTAAGAATGATTGGACTTAACAGAGTTGATCTGGGTGAACATTCAAAAAAAATCATTCAGTCCATTGAAGGTAAGTGTGATATAAAAATATTTACAAGTCCGAATTGTCCATATTGCCCCATCCAGGCGATTAACGTCCTGAAAGCAGCTATTAACAAACCTGAACTCATTTCTCTTGAGATTATTGATGTCCTGGCTAATCCGGAAATTGCAGAGAAATACGGGGCATTCAGCGTTCCTCAGACCTTTGCTAATGAAAATCTTATAGCCCATGGGGCACAATCTGAAGAGCTTTTTATGATGTCACTGAAAACCATGGAAGAGCAGAGAATTTTTATCCCGGAAAGTGATGCAAAGGAAGTAAAAACAGATCTGGTCGTCATTGGCTGTGGCCCGGCTGGTATGGCTGCCGGCATCTACGCTCAGCGGAGTGGCCTGAAAACGGTTATTATTGAGCGCAATATACCCGGGGGACAGGTGGCGATAACGCCGATTGTGGAAAACTACCCGGGACTTACTCAGGTTGGAGGGAGAAACCTGGCAGAGATCATGGCGGCTCATGCACTTGAATATGTAAAAATATTTCCAGGTGAAGAGGTTATTCAGATTTATCCGGATGACCAAATTACAGTTTTGACCAACCGGAGAAAGTTTATCGCAAAAGCTGTACTTTTAGCCACAGGCGCCAAATATAGACACTTAAATGTGGAAGGAGAACTCCAGTTTGCGGGAAGCGGAGTCAGCTATTGCAGTACGTGTGACGGCCCTTTATTCAAAGGGAAGAAGGTTATTGTAGTAGGCGGAGGTAACAGCGCAGTAACAGAGGCGTTGCATTTAAAAAATATAGGGGTTGATGTGACCATTATACATCGCCGGGATTCTTTTAGAGCTCAAGAACATCTTGTAAAAAACCTGTATGATAATAATGTTCCAATAATTTTCAATACAGAATTAAAAAAGATTGAGGGTTCAAATCATGTTGAAACGATTGAACTTTACAATAATAAAAGAAAAAAAACTGCAAGGAAGCAGGTAGATGGTGTTTTTATATCTATTGGATATGAACCTGCTGTCGAGCTTGCGAATAAAACCGGTATCGAATTGACGGATGAAGGATATATCAAACACGATTCAAAACATCGAACAAATATTAAGGGTATTTATTCGGCCGGCGATGTAGAAGGCGGATACAAACAGATCGTTATTGCAGCAGGTCTGGGAGCGGCGGCCGCAATGACAATATTTGAGGATCTGATCAATCCCTAATGAAAAAGAGTATGCCAAGTTTTTTAAAGACTCATTCAGTTTGTTGTTACCGATGCCTGCCTGGTAATGGTTAGTAATGGCGATGAGGAGATAACTCTCTACGGTTTTTATTGTTTTTTGGCTTTGAAAAATGTGGGAGGTGGTGGATTACATGAAAACTAGAATTCTTTTTTTTGTTGGAATAAACATAATAATAATATTTTTCAACATTTCAGTTTCAACAGCTGTTGAGGACACCTATAAATTGGATCCAGTCCATTCCTCAATAGTTTTCCGCATTAAACATCTCGGAATCTCATATGTCTATGGCAGGTTTCACAGTCCTGAAGGCGTAATCAAATTTGATGAGGGCAATCCTTCCAACGGTTTTGTTGAAGTAACTGTTAAGGCATCAGATATTGATACAGAAAATGCAGACAGGGATAATCATTTACGCAGTGCCGATTTTTTCGATGTGGAGAAATTTCCCAGAATCTCTTTTAAAAGCAGAGATGTGAAGATGATTAAGGATGATCTGTATGAAGTTGCCGGAGATATGGAACTCCATGGTGTCACGCGAAAAATACTGATTAATATTACTCGAACCGGCTCCGGAGAAGACCCCTGGGGAGGATTTCGTGTCGGTGCTGAAACAACATTTACCATAAAAAGAAGTGATTATGGAATGACTGGCATGATGGGCATTGTTGGCGATAAAGTTGAACTTACCATCAGCATTGAAGCAGTGAAAAATTAGCCTTATAAGATTAAGGGGTTAAAGTCGTAATCAAAAGGCTTGACCGCCGCATATTAACCGCAAGAGTCTACCCCCCCCGGACTTGCCCTTTTTCATACAGGCAGTTTACTATCTGCCTTGAATGATTAACTTATGGTCACAATATATTGATAGGAGGGACAGCGCCATGTATTCCAAAACAGTTATGGATCATTTTAAAAGCCCCAGAAATGTAGGTACCATAGAAAATGCAGATGGTATTGGAGAAGTTGGCAATCCCCTTTGCGGAGATATGATGAGCATCTATCTAAAAGTAGAGAATGACCGGATAGAAGATATTAAATTTCAGACTTTTGGATGCGGCGCGGCAATTGCTGTGTCCAGTATCCTCACTGAGATGGCAAAAGGCAAAAGTCTTAGTGAAGCCGGGAAGATATCCAACAAAGACGTGGCAAACGCGCTTGAAGGGCTTCCCAAAAATAAACTCCATTGCTCAAACCTGGGAGCTGATGCACTTAAGCTAGCCATAAAGGATTATGAAGACAAAAAGGCCGGCAAGGTCAGGGAAGAACCCATCAGGAAAGAAGGTCATGCGCATGACCATGGAGAAGGATGCTACTGTCCTTATTGTGATACTGAAATAACAGAAGGACTGCCATTCTGCAAGGCATGCCAGACAGACCTTACAGTGGAACACTGATCTATCAGATAAGGGAGGTGCTTCAAATGACTATTATAAATCTTGACCATTTATCAGCCAACCAGCCCCTGCCTGAAGTTCAGGACGCAATGATAGAGGCACTGAAGAACAACTATGGCAACCCTTCCAGCCAGCACACCATCGGAGACAAGGCTGCTGAAGCTTTGGGAATCGCCAGAGAATCAGTGGCCAGACTGATTAACAGCCCTCTGCCAAAGGAGATTGTATTTACATCCAGCGGAACAGAATCTATCAATCACGCAATAAAAGGAGTGGCACTGGCCAAAGCGGAAAAAGGCAATCACATTGTTACTTCCAATATAGAACACAATGCCGTACTCAGAAGCCTGCGCCGACTCAAGATGATGGACTACAGGGTGACCTCTGTACCGGTTGACGAATACGGCAGGGTAAATCCTGATGATATCGCAAAGGCAATAACAGACAAGACAATACTTGTATCCATCATGCACTCCAACAATGAGATAGGCACTATGCAGCCCATCGAGGAGATTGCAAAGATCACAAAAGAGAAGAAGATTGTTTTCCATACAGACGCTGTTGATTCAGTCGGCGTTATACCCGTTGATGTCCAGAAACTGGGAGTGGACCTTTTGAGCTTTGCTTCCAACACATTCTATGGCCCCTCAGGAGTCGGCGGTCTGTACGTAAAACGGGGGACCAGTATCTGGCCGCTGCTTGACGGCGGAGTTCAGGAGAATAATAAAAGAGCAGGCACTGAAAACCTGGCAGGAATAATAGGGATGGGTGTTGCGGCAGAGTCTGCCATACTAAATATGGAAGAAAGGATATCCCACGTAAAAAATCTCAGAGATAAGCTTATCAAAATGTTTCCGGACTTTATTGATGAGTACTTCATTAACGGTCACCCTGAATACTGCCTTCCTAACCTTCTATCCGTATCCATAAAGTATATTGAAGGTGAAAGCGTTGTGTTGATGCTGGATGAAGAAGGCATTGCAGTCTCCACAAGATCCGCATGCGCGGCAGGAGCTTTGCAGGCATCACATGTTCTCCTCTCCATAGGAAGGGAATTTGCGGATGCCCAGGGAACAATGGTAATTACATTTGGCTTTGAAAATACAGAGGTTGATATTTATAAATTCCTAACCGTGTTGAAAGAAGCTGTCAATACTTTAAGAGAGATTTCACCCCTTTATTCCAAAACATAAAATCAGCTTACATCCAGAATAAAAAACGGGGCGAAGGAATTTATCACCCGTTTACAATGTTTTCCAGCTTCTGCTGCAGAGACTGCCGGGACATGGCGGCAACAGTAACATCTACTGCTTCGCCGTCTTTAAAAAATATAACTGTCGGAATGCTGCGTATACTATGCTTTTCAGCTGTTTTTGGATTATCATCCACATTCAGCTTGTATACTTTTACTTCGCCTTTATTCGCTTCGGCAAATGATTCCAGAGCCGGTGCCATAGTCACACAAGGGCCGCACCAGGGGGCCCAGAAATCCACAATAATAATTCCTTCCGCTTTCAGGACCTGGTCTTCAAACTGCGCGTCAGTAAGCTCAATAGTGTTTGTTCCATTCATGACGAAACTCCTGCAATTAAAAACGGGGCGTTGGTTGTTTGTCAAATTCTCCTTAACCTGGCTGTTTTACCGGACTGCCCACGATCCTTATTACAGATCACCAGACACTGTTCTTGACAACAATAATTGCATTTTATTACTATAAGCCAGTCCAGTTGATAAGATATGGTTTTTGGGGTAAAAAATATATGTAAAGTAAAATTGCATCCATGATAAAAAAAATACAGCATGTTGTGGATGGCATTGTCAATAAAAATCAGATATGACAAGGACCTTGCGTTTTGATCCTGACTCGATTGCCATGACTACCGGATGTATAAAATGGCAGTCGGAAACAGGTCTCCACTGCTTTTTTTACGGATGTGACACAATAACCCACCTATAATCAGGATCAACATTATATACGTTTAATGCTTTATCTGAATCTTCCATAAACAATGTTGAAAGGTATCAGGCCATTGGTGGAGCGGGATTTAACAGAAAATTGAGGGAAAGGGATCTGCAAATAAATTAATTAATAATCTAATGCTGATATATATTATTTAAAATTGTTTATCCCAAAACCTTAAAAACCTGCTATAATCCCCGAAATCTTATAATCCAGAAACCGATGATTCACACCTGAATCTTGCATAACAAATATTGGACTGTAACATAAAAAGCAATATATTTACCTTTAAAAGCAAAGAGATTAGGCTATGAAAGACACAGAGAGTCCAGACAAAAAAACCTTTTCATGTGAAGAAAAAACATTCGCATCAACGGTCCCACTGGTCCGAGATGAAATTCTCGATGCAAGCCTGACAAAGCTACACGGCTATTTAAAGGTCGTAACTCTTGATGAGGGAAGTAAAATTATCGAATTGAGTGAGGATGATATCACTATTGGCAGGACTAATGAATGTGAAATCCAGCTTCAGATGGAGGGTATTTCCCGCAAACACGCTCTCATCAGCTTCCATAATGAAGAATATTATATAAAAGATCTCGACAGTAAAAATGGCATCTTCCTGAATGGTGTAAGAATCGCGAAATGCGTATTACGAAATAAAGATCAAATTGACATCGCCGGAGTTAAAATCATTTTTAATGAGGTGACTTCCCTAATAAGAATATGACGAGTACCAATCAATCACAAGTACAAGTAACTTTCTGGGGAACCCGCGGCTCAATTTCTACTCCGGGACGACTCACAGAGAAATATGGCGGCAATACTCCTTGTGTATCTGTCCATTACGAAGATACGTCTATTATTTTTGATGCCGGAACGGGTATTCGTAATTTAGGCCTTAAGCTTATTGAAGAATCTCGTAATCGTGAGGACCAACCTTACTATAATCTATTCCTCAGCCATACCCATTGGGACCATATTCAAGGATTACCATTTTTTGAACCGGTTTACACTAAAGACACTAACCTGAACATTTATGGAAGCCCCAGAAAAAGAAACTTCCTCACTTCCGTACTAAAAGGTCAAATGGACTATGAGTATTTCCCTGTTGAAATGTCAGAGGTTGCCGGGAATATTACTATACATGAGATATCTGAGGAGACTATAAATCTGGGCTCAGGCATTATCGACTGGAGTGAACAGATCTATCATCCAGGGGGTTCTGTGAGTTATCGGCTAAAAATTAACGGAAAAACAATTGTTTACGCCACAGATGTGGAACTGGACCATATGTTCAATTCGAAATCAAAGGGACAAAACAGGGAGGCAGCGGCAAAAGGCTATGAGGAATTCATAGAAGGTGCCGACCTTTTGATCGCTGACGGCCAGTACACAGAGGAGGAGTATCAACAAAAAATTGGATGGGGACATACATCTATTCCTGTCCTTCTTAATGTTGCCTATCAATCTCGAGTTAAACAACTTGCGGTTTTTCATCATGACCCTCAACACTCTGATAAACTCCTAGACGAGTTGTGGATAAAAAACAGGGGCGACTATTGTTCTGAAGATAGTAAAATGAATATTTTTTGGGCAAGAGAAGGCATGACATTGGCAATATAATCGGGTGTGCCGCCTTCCTTAATTCTATTTATCAGCCAAATTAAAAATCTCAATATAGATACCCCCGGGTAAACCCGGGGTCCTTACTGCTACGGTTCTCGAAGAACCGACCTCACCTCTGCTGGCGCAGAGACGAGGAAGAAGCTCATTCATCCACGGGTAAACCCGCTGTTTCAACTTCCTCACGGATACTTCTATTTCCGACCACTTGAGCAGGGTTGCACAAACCCCTGCAATACATTGATCCTGATCTTTTATTTATCACTCCATTCATTGTCCAGCCAATCCAAATATACCTAACAAAAGTGACCAAAAATAATGCAGGAAAAGTGTGTAAACTTGTACCCATGTGGAAATATTTTACACAGTTTATTGGTAATGATTTACATACTCAATCGTGTGTTGGAATTTGTTTCGGGGATAACTGTCTGAAATTCAAATAATATTTATTGTACCACAATGTGGCACAGGAATTGCTTTTCTTTGATGTACCACAAGGTGGCATGCCACAAAGTGGCAGGAAGATTATTTTTACATAATAGCTCAATGGTTACCCAACTTTGATCTAAATCTTAAGGAGGATTTCGATGTGAGTTATAAAAATAAATCAACATATAATCCCTGACTGAATGAAATCAGTTCAATAAGGGTCTCCATTTTTGATGGTTTTATTGAATGTTAACCTATAACTATAAATGAAAAAGGAGGGACTAAAATGAAAAAATTTTTAGTGTTGATGTGCGGGATGTTATTCATATTGGGTGCAGCAAGTTCAGTAAGTGCGGCGCCAATAATAATGGAAGGTGATTATGTGAGGACGGCAGTGAGTGATGACGGTACTCTGGGCTATGGAGGTTATACTGAGCCCGGCATCAAACATGACCCCACAGGGACTGGCACATTTCCGGTTGACGATTACCTGACTCCAGGCACACCATGGGAGATATTCAGCGTCGAATCTGACCAGACAGGTCTAAGGTATAATAATAATTCAGGTTATGATTATATCTCAACTTCTAGCGCACCGGTTGATGGGAGCGCCACTTCCATCTATGATAACTTTGTATCGTGGGAAGGAGCATTAAGCGGATATTTCACAATAGCCACAGACACCTATTTTATGGATGGTGATGAAAGAATCAACATGTCTACCACTATCACAGCAGAACAAGACCTTACAAATCTGAATTTTTTAAGGTCTCTGGACCCTGACCCGGACGTTTATACTTATAGCTCTTATTACACGGTAAACGGACGAGGGTATGATGCAAACACAGACGGGGATTTTGATGATCCGGGCGATTTGGCACCTGAGGACTGGGTACACGCAGAAGGAACATCGACCGGTCTGACAATCGGGCTTTACTCGGATTCGGATGTTACCCATAATACTGGCATTAGTAGTGGGTGGTCAAGTGATCCGGATTTCTATCTTGCCGGAACAGATAATGGAAATGGCGACTATACCATTGGAATCGCCTTTGATATTGGTACTCTTGGTATAGGCGAATCTGTTGCCATAGATTATGCCTATATCATGGGTGATAGTCTGGCTACAGTCGATATACCCGGCGACCCTGTGCCCGAACCTGCCACCATGCTGCTTCTTGGTTCCGGCTTAATGGGTCTTGCGGGATTCAGAAGGAAGTTTAAGAAATAATCAGTATTAATCATGAAGTTTTTTAAGGCAGGGTCAGAAATGGCCCTGCTTTTTTTTATGGATACTCTATATCCCCTATAATTTATGCAAATTTTAGTTTTAACTTGACTTATATGAATATGGTTCGGTAAATTTAAATTAGAATATGTAAGGTCTAATGGGTTTTATTCTTGGGGTGTTGTTGAGGTTTTGATTAAAAAATTAAGGGATTAAAGCCATAATCAAAGGGATAAGAGTTGAAGCTCTCAGTTGATTACAGAGGCACACCTTTTTTAGAAACAAGCCGGGTTTACGCAACTGTAGACCGACTGAACTACGTTTGCGAAATGCTCCTTACGCGGAATCTCCATGCCATACGCGATAAAAACATCCTGGACATAGCAAGCCATGATGGCACGTATTCATACGCATGTTTACAATTGGGAGCTAAATACGTTGTGGGTGTCGAGCCAAGGTCTCATCTGGTTCACGACGCTATTGAAAATTTGACATCTTTAGGTCATAAAACCTCTGAGTTTACCTTTATTGAAGATGATATTTTTAACTACTTACCTGCAATTGAACCCGGGCAGTTCGATACAATTCTTTGCTTTGGCTTTTTTTACCACACAACCAGACAAACCGAACTCTTAGCACAGATACACAGGATTAAACCAAAATATTTTATACTTTCCACCCGCATAGAAAATCTTAAATTACCTAGATCGAAGTTACAGGGGATTAATAGATGGGAATGCCGGGAAACGGCAGGATTCATGGCCTTTTATTACGAGAATCCCAGGCAAGATATGGCAACTATTGAACCTACCGGATTAACCGGCACGCCAAGTAAATCCCTTGTTGAAGCACTGCTAAAGGATCACGGATTTAAATTCAAACAACTATCCTGGAATCGAGCAGACGGTGTTTCCTATTTAGCGGAAATTGACACCCGTATCTGAATGTGGACAGGGGCGGTGCCGCTTCCTCCCGTACTCGTGTCAGAAGGTGGTAATGGCCGGTTCCTAAGGATTGTAACATAGCTCACATTGTGAACGCTTCAAAAAACACATGAAATGCTGCTCGCAGAGTCATGACTGTTCTGTAGGGATAACGCCGCATTCTTTAAATAACCAGGTTTTGATGTGAGTAATCAGTACGTATTTTAATTGTTTAAAAGAGGAGAGATATACCATGAAAAAATCTTTCATTATACAGGTTGTCACGATGTTCCTTGCAATAACTTTAAGTACCGCTTATGCCTATGAGGCTATAAATGGGCCGACGGAGGTTATCTATTTTGACAAGTCGAAAGCTTATAACGGATATACTCTGTTTTCACCCAGACCGGTCTCTTTCACCTACCTGATTGACATGGAGGGAAATGTTATTAATACATGGCAGGCTATGGAAAATCCACGATTGCTGGAGAACGAGCACCTTTTTGGTAATTCTCGCAAGGATTCTTACAAAGGTCTCACGGAATTGGACTGGGATAGTAATGTTGTATGGGAATATTATGAAAAGAGAAGGGGCTACAATCCGCATCATGACCACATGCGAATTTTTAATAAAAAACTCAAGGCATATACTAACTTATACATCGCGAATGTATCTTTGACTCATGAGCAATGCATTGCCGCAGGATGTGATCCGAATGCCGTCAAAAGTTATGACAGGTCACAAATGGATGCCATAGTTGAAGTAGATATGGACGGTAATATCGTATGGGAATGGTGGTTTTTTGATCATGTAGTTCAGGATATTGACCCAACAAAGGCTAACTACGGCGCCATAGCAACCAACCCCGGTAAAATTAACCTTAACTATGGCAGAGCAGTACAGAGAGACTGGCTCCACCTCAATGCCATGGATTATAATGAAGAGCTGGATCTTATTGTTACTGACGCTAACAGGATGCACGAACTCTACGTAATCGACCATGGAAACACCTTTATTCCCGGTGATTCTAAAGGCAGCATCAAATTAGCAGCGAGTTCCAAGGGCGATTTTCTATATCGTTTCGGGAATCCCGCCATATATAATCAAGGCGAATTTCCATCTGTTTTAAAAGACCCATATTACATATCAACCGGCACCATGCAAATGGGCGGTAACCATAATGTTCAGTGGATCAGACCCGGTCTTCCCGGGGCTGGAAATTTTCTGATTTTTAATAACGGCACCAGAGTTTATATGGAGACACCACAGTCTTCAGTGCTGGAAATAAATCCATATCTTGATATCAATAAGAAAAATACCGGGCATTATGTAAATCCACCTGACGCAGGTTATTATTGGACAGAGGGAATAAAAAAGGGCAGCGGTAAGCCTCGAAGAAAAATTTCCAACCAAATCGTATGGAGTTATGAAACCAAAAGCGACCAGAGTTTTACCAGCCTCATGATGGGGAGCGTTCAGCGTTTGCCCAATGGGAATACCCTTGTCTGCTCCAGTTCATGGGGGCATCTGTTTGAAGTAACTTATGAGGGCGAAGTAGTATGGGAATACATAATCCCTGTCACGGAAGACGGAATTCTAAAGACTATTGGAGACACCGGACCGATGTATAACGCGGCCTTCAGATGTTATCGTTACGGTCCTGACTATCCGGGATTGAAAGGAAAAGATTTAACGCCAAAGGGAAAGATCACAGAGTCAGCCTCAGAAGGAAAGATTGAACAGTTTAATGCTCAAAAAGGAAGAAAGGCAAAGGGGAAAAAAGGCAAAGGCAGAGATCAGAAAGGAGGCCAGAAAGCCAGCTCATACGGGAAAAGACAGCCGCAAGGCGATGAACCCAAGGAAGATGCATTTCTCCCTTACTGATAGCCTGGGTTATCTGAAGGCCCACAAAGAGACAGCCGAATTGTACATAAAAGAATGAATAACATATTACTGCATGGTTTTGCCGGACCTTACACAGATCCGCTTTGGATATTTATACGGGCAGTGCTCTCCTTTATGAATCCCAGGGTCCTAAAGGCAAACTTACCCCACCGGAACATCTATTATCCCTTTTTTTCTGGCTTTGTCCAGAGATTCTACAAGGCGGTCGATTGAGTCGTACGAGCCCTCCTCAGGGTTTCTATTTGTCTAATTTTGAAATCCTGTTTTTCCGGTAATATATCTTCCACCTGGTCCTTACACGTATCCAGTGTCTGCATTTCCGCTTTGTCATTGAGATTTTGCCTGTAAGATCAAAGACCACATACTCTTGAACAAAATCATCCCCGAAAACCATGGCCCTCCTGGCCAGATAAAAATCTGAAAAAAACAAACCACGTCCGAAATGACCGCTCTCAGAGGTTCTCAGACTGCATGACCTTGGGGTCCGATTTCTGTATAAAAAAAGCTCTAAATCTCTAATGAAATTAGAGTCCAGGAAGGGACAACTTCCCTGCTTTAACGGGCATTTCAGTCGTGTGTTATAATCGCATATGTGCATATCTCCTGTCATGGCCCTAATAATAAATAAAGGGTTTTTTGAAAGCAAACCAGTGTGATACCCCCTACAGGGGGTAAATATAAGAAATGAGCGGAAAATATAAGAAAAGAGAACAAAAGAGCAGTAACTGCAAATAATTTTATTTATTCAGTATTCAGCATTTGATTCAGGCAGGTGTAACTTGCGGTTCACTCGGTGCAGGGGCTTTTACAAACCCGTCTGAATGCCAAAATATTGATTAATCCCCAATATTATAAAAGCGGTCCGGCCCCTGCTACAAAATGAAACAGCATGATCAGATTGTATGCCTATTCCATGATGAGCATCCTTGTTTCCATCCTTTTATTTAATATTGAAATCAATACACTTAAATAAAATTTCTATTCAATTGGGATATTTATTGCGCTCTATCATTTTCTCTTCCAGATATGCCTTAAGCTTTGATGGGAATATAGCGACCATGGAGCCGACGTAGAATATTGGCACACGTCTCTGCTTCAGCGTACTCTGTGCCGTCTTAACGCATACTCCCAGATGATTTGCAATGCTCTTCCATGTCACAAGTGGTTTTTCCTGGATCATGTTCTTTTCAGCTCCTCTCTATTTTGTGAAGTTAATCAGCCAGCTCAGCGAATGCATATCAATCACGGAAATATCCTCAGGAAGACAAGACACTGGAAAATCTATCTTCTCAACATGCAGGCTTGTTTTCTGCTCCAGCAGCTCTACAATGCCCGGATCCGTCATCAAAAGCCCCTTGCGCTCACACGCAGGCAATTTGTTCTGTTCTGCCTCATGCGCCTTGATCAGCTCATCCTTGATCTTGAAAAAGGCCGCTGTGTCAGGGTGTGTCTCAATGGCCCCAGTAAGCCTAAAAAGGTTCAGTTTGGCTTTTGCTGAGCCAGGGATTGTTAGCCTGGCGGCCTTCAGACTTGCCATGGCCCGGTTCCTCGCGTAGGCCTCGATCATGGCATTGGTGGTAAAGGCCACAATTTCCTTATCCTGCCTTGGTTTTGACTTCCTGAATTTATTTCTCATTCGAGCTTCCCTCCTTAATAATTTTTTTATGCCCGACAGGCATATTAAGCTTGACAAATCAAGCAAAAAATAAGATCTTTTTAGCTATATTGTCCCTGATGCAGCAAAAATCAAGGTCAAGGTCCTGGATGTTTTAAAGTGCTTCTCCAGGGGAATAATTTCACTGTTATGATATTTTGAGATATTGAACTGATCCCTGCCAATGCCTTGACAAGCAGGCTTTGGATATCCCCTGGTTTCTTTCGTGTGAGTTTTACATATGTCCGGACATTTATAAAATATTCATTTAAATCATTTTCATATTCCTGTCAAGAATATTATGAGATATAATGCCGCAAAAATAAAAAAAGTTCGGGAACGCTTAAGATTAAAGCAGGCAGACCTGGCAGATATGACGGGCGAAACGCAGGGTAATGTTTCCAAAAAAGAAAGTGGTGAAGCTGTTACCACTGATCAGCTACAAAAAATCGCTGACAAGTTAAAGGTTGACCTTTCAGAGTTCTATGACTTTGACGGGACCGAAAACATTGAATCAGACGGCATTATGGACGAGGAGAGATCTCTGGTTTTAGCCCTGAGAAAACTTGACAAGTTCAGACAAAGGGCCGTGTATCTATATGTCAATACGATAATAAATGAGGAAATCGCGGATAAAAAGGTAAAAAAAGACAAAAAAACAAAAAAGCTGTTGGAAACCGCCTTTAAAAAAGTAGCCAACCTTGCAGGGAGATGATGACTCGCATATTCCTGATCATGACATGCTGCCTCCTCCTTTTCGGGTGCAAAACCCTGAAGTTCAATAAAGACAATCTGCCGATACACCCTTCTCCCAGTGCCGGAAAACCAGCCGGTCTGAATATCAGCCGGGCAGACACCTTTCCGGAAGAAATAAAACATTTCCTTACCAAAAACAGGCCGCACCTCATGGGAATCTTGTCTTTGACCTGCATCCTGATACTCTACCGAATGTATATAATTGAAAAAAATAGACTCAGAGACCTGAGCTTTGAAGAGATTTCTATTATAAAAATGGGAAAAGATGTTATGAACATGATATGGGAAAGACTAAATCCAAATAGAAAAATTTTTCAGCTTGATGATTATAGAAAAGGATAATCTATCAAAGGAGGCATGAGATGTTGGACGCTATGGCTGCAATATCCGGTATATTAATTTTTTTAGTATCAGCTTTTTTCATTATTCTTATTATACTGGGTTTTCTGATACCTTTTTTCATTTTCCGCATTCGAAATGAAATAATAAATGTCAATAAAAACCTGGCAGAACTTATCGACCTGATGAAACATTCTCATCCTCTTGATAAGACCTTAAGAGAAAAACCAAAGGAAATAGTACGCGAATTTCCGGAATAAGCTAAATAAAAGCAGAGGGGCATTAAATCCTTAGGGGTTAAACCCTGAGAAATTAAAAAATATAAAAAAAGCTTTTTACGATCTCTGCAAAAGAAAATCCAGTTGGAGCGGTTAAGATGAAAATTATAAAAATTGCTACAATAAAAAAAAGTTGCGGTTTCACTGCCATGGGAGGTTGAAGCCTCTTTAAGAATCGCATTTCTTCTTCACTAAATTGTGTTCCCATCTTGCTTCCCCTTAATAGCTAAAAAATAATATTTTTCTATATAATACAGCAAAAAATATGCCATTCAGGTGGGGCAAGATAACCAATTGAATATAAAGGTAAAATTATAATGAGGAGATTTTAAAGCTTTAAAAGGTGTGCACAATAGTGAACATAGCAGTATACTTTTAGTAAAAACATTCATAGTAAAATTAAATCAAAAGGGCCTCTCATTAAGGGAGTTGACAAGTCAAAACACGTCTTTTAGCAGAAAAAATGGAGTGAGTTTCTTTATTTCTTAAGATTACCGCTGCTTTTTATGGCTAATCAACCCCCCACGGCCCTTGCCTTTTTCCGTAATCCCTTTTGAGATAACCAGGTCCCTGCCCAGAATTTTACCATCATTCAGCACATCCCTGTTCCTTCTAACAGCCCTTCCGCCAATTGTCCGAATGTATGGATATCTGTATTTCACATGTTCCTGCAAAAGGGGATCTTGAATCCTGATAATGCCGTGAACGCGCTTGCTTTCTACCCTGCTCTGAGCCTGCTTTTCCAGCTTGGAACGAAATCCTTCTATAATACCCACGGCAAAATCGGTCTTACGGTATCTGTTCAATCCCCTGGTCCTGTTATATCTGTTCCACTCTGAATCGATAAAATGGAGCACATAGTCATGGACATAGGAGGCAATCTTTACATTTTGCATGGTTCCACTAATCTCAAGGACATTCCCCATTTTACCCTTTTCCAACACATATGAAGAGACCCAGATACCATGGACAAAATAAAAGTCCTGCAGGAGGTTTGCAAGGTGATAGTCTTCACGAAAGTGGCGTAAACGGGACTTTCCTATAAATATATTAATAAAATCCCTGCTTTGATTGTGTGACAGGAGATCAATGTTGTATTTTGCGATAAATTTGTGGGCCTTTGCCATAGCTGCCTCGGCCTCATGCTGATTAGGACTCTGTGCCAGGGCCATGAGCTTTTTTACACGGACCATAATTCTGTCTCCATTAGCAGAGGAAGCGTGCAGGACTCGTCCATCAAGAGGCTCATATCTCCCTGAGGCCTTTGGATTCGCACGAACCATATGACAGGCCTTACGGAACTTCGATCCATGAGGCGGATCACCATTGCAATCAAGGACCTGCTCAGCAACCTGATGAGCAATTTCATGGATCAGGACCTCCCGGACCGCGTCCCATGAATGCCTCAGCACCAGATTTCTGCTCAGGCATATCTCATTGCGCTCCCCGGACCAGAATCCCCACCTGTCCTCCATATCCACAATCCTGAACAAAGGCTTTCTCATCTTTGCCGCACAATCCTGTTTGAGGACCCACAAGGCCACATCCCATTCACAGGCAAGCCCATGCAGAATCCGCCTCTCAAGTTCCTCCTGGATTACAATATGATCGTTTTTCCCCTGTGCCATGCCGCGGGACTATAGCAGATATCACTGGAGATGTTAATTGATTATTGTGTGTCTGTTCAGAGGCATCAAAACTCAATCATTTATGTTGTAACACACGCAATGGAAAAAAAGATATTGCATGCCTCCATTTAAAATTTCAGGTTGATAGCTTGCAAGACTGAGTTTCCGCATAATGCCCCAGAGAGAAATGCCTCTCCATGGTTTTATATAATAATAACAAGAACTTAATGGACTAAGATCAAAGAAATTTTCCTGTTTTTATATATAATAAATTTTCTCACTTGAAAAATAACTGGATATTCATTAATATATCCTACTGTTTATATATGGATTGAAACGGTATGGCCTTAAAAAATAAAAATTCAAATTAGGAGAAAAGGGGGTTCGTTCAGATGAAAAAACGCTTATTAATCTTATTTACAAATATTTTTGTGTGCATGTTCTTTTCTGCCACGCTGATTATTGCAGCGGATATGCCTGAAGAGATAGCTATGGAATCAGATGTATATTCAACACACAAAAAGCCGATCATTAAGTTTACACACGTAAAACATGCTAAGGATTACAGTATTGCATGCGCTGAGTGCCATCATGATTATCAGGACGGCAAAAACATCTGGAAGCAAGGAGATGCAGTATTGAAGTGCAGCGGGTGCCATAGTGGGGCAAAAAAGCCGAAGGATGTGGAAATGAGTAAAGCGGAAGCAATGAAAAAATACCATTACACCGCCATTCATGCCAATTGCAAGGGATGCCATACTGCGCTAAAAAAAGAGGGTAAGGATACAGGCCCTACCACATGCACTAAATGCCATGTAAAATAGCGTGACTGTATTTATAAAAAAAGGCCGCTCTTTTTTAAAAAGAGCGGCCTTTTTTTTATAAATACCGAGGTCTCTAATAAATAAAGTACCAGGGGTTATTATAAAATCAACATCCTGAAAATATTAATTTTCTGTGATTTTGATAGCTTCCTGGTCACATACTTCAATACAACTCTCACAGCCCAGACACTCTTCCGCATTCACTGGTTCAGACTTGCCATCTACCATCTCATAAACATCTACCGGGCAAACCTCAACACACTCTTCACAACCTTCACATTTAGCTTTATCAACAACTACCTCATATCCCATATTATACATCCTCCTATAATTTTCTGTGATTCCAACTAGTTACTATACTTTGATACATTTTGTCAAATATTTTCTCGCTAAGAATTTTGAATTGATTAACAAAGTAGGGTTGGGGTGTCAAGCTTTTATTTGCTATTTTAAAACATGCCCTGTCCCTGATCCTGCGTGTTAAACTAAACAAAACGCCGGAGAAGCTTAGATTTATTGAGAGCATCTAAAGGCTAATGACTGAGATAATATGAAAAATCCGGCACAGGCTTTGTGGGTATCGGCTTATTGAAAGTATACAGGTCTCAAGTTTCTCTCCCGCATAGCCCTTCAGGTGCCCCATATCCGGCGCCTCCTCCCTATGAAGTCTAATTCATCATACGTGTTTAATTTGGGTGAACTCGGCAGAAAACCCTAAAGACAGAGGCACAGGGAGAGCCAGAATAAAAAAAGCCCTGCTCCAGAGAGGAGCAGGGCCTAAAAACATATACAAGGGGTTTGATTAAGGATTGACCTCTTCCTTAACCGAAATAACAATCTTATAAAGAATTGTGATCACCAACGCACCTATTGCCCAGACACCAACAGAGATGCCTATCTCAATTGAAGTGGGCATATATTCTGTTATCGCTTCAAAGGGATTAGGAATAAAGCCACCCAGGACAAGACCAAAGCCCTTGTCTATCCAAGTGCTGATTATTACTGCCCCACAGGCAATCATAAGACCTGTTTCATTATTCCTGAATGACGGTACAATCAGCAGAACAAGAGAAAGGGCTCCGAAAACGGTTGCCGTCCACATCCAGGGCACCAGGGCATTATATCCATGCAGTCCGGAGAACAGGTAAACCAGCGAGTGCATATGGCCTGGAATTTGTGAATAAAAGGCGGTAAAGCACTCAAGGCCAAAACAGAACACGTTCAGAATCATTGCATAGGCAACGATTTTACCCAATGTATTTATCTGTTCTTTGCCCGGATCAAATCTGCTCACCTTCCTTATTATCAAACACAGGAGGATAAGGATTGCCGGGCCTGACGCAAATGCCGATGTCAAAAAACGTACAGCCATAACCGCGGTGAGCCAATAGTGTCTTCCTGGTATGCCCGCGTAAAGAAAGGCTGTTACCGTATGTATGCTGAATGCCCATGGTATAGAAATATAGGTCAGGACCTTAACCCATTTGGGATAGGGAACTCCTTTTCTTTCCGCGGTAAGCACATTCCATCCTATAAGGAGGTTAAATATAAGATAAGTATTGAGGACAATCATGTCCCAAAACAGGATGGATTTGAGATTCGGATAAATCATTATATTCATCATGCGAGGAAGGTTGCCCAGATCCACCATTACAAACAGGCCGCATATGATAATAGCTCCCACCGCAAGAAATTCACCAAGGATGGTAATCCTGGAAAAGGCCTTGTAATCATGCAAATAGCACGGAAGCACAACCATAACACCTCCGGCGGCAACACCTACAAAGTATGTGAGCTGACCGATATAAAAGCCCCAGGAGACATCCCTGCCCATCCCTGTAACCATAAGACCATCTACAAACTGTACTGAATAACACGCAGCTCCAACTGCCGTGCAGAGAATCAGGAATCCTATCCATCCCCAATATGACTGACTTCCTTTTATCGCCTTATCAAGCATAATCACCTCATACTATATAGTAGATATTGGGCGCTGTCCCAAGTTCAGGTTTACGTCTGATCACATAATTTTCGCGAAGAAGATCTCTTACCTCAGAGTGCGGATCAACCAGGTCTCCAAATGTCAGCGCGCCCCCGGCCAGTTCATTTGCCGCTTCCACACACGCGGGGAACTCACCCCTGGCAAGCCTCTCTGCACAAAAATTACATTTCTCTACCACTCCCTTCATCCTGGTGGGATAGTCCGGGTTAGTGGGGAAATGGGGATTGAGCTTTTGGGGGGCCTTTCTAGGGTCGCCCCAATTAAAACTCCTGGCACCGAAAGGACATGCTGCCATGCAAAATCTGCAGCCGATGCACCTGTGAGGATCCATCATAACAACACCATCCTCTTCTCTCTTCCATGTGGCCTTTGTCGGGCATACCCTGACACAGGCCGGATTATCACAGTGGTTGCAGAGGAGAAGAAAATTTTTCTCTTCAAATTCCTCATCAAAATAGTCGTGCTCCTGACCGGGAAAGGAGTGCCCGAATGTATCCTTCCATACCCATTTTATCTCTATCCTGGGATTTCCCCAATCAGGCACATTATGGATTCGGTGGCACGCGGACTGACAGGCGTCCAAAACCTTACCGGTCATCTTTGCTGTATCAACAACCATACCGTATTTATTTCCTTTGACCAGGGGAAGCTTTTCTATTGAGGCCTCAGCCTCTCCCGGGGCGAACAGACCAAACGCTGCTTTTCCTCCCAGTGTCATTGCAGCGGAGAGCCCGGCTACCTTAAGAAAGTCTCTTCTCTTCATAGGCATTATTTATACTCCTTAGGCTCAATATGGCAGTCCCAACAAATGGGCGTCACTCCCATATAGTTGTGACACCTGTCACAGAAATCAACCTTATTGTAATGACAATCCATACATGTTGTCTGAAGACTCTTGTAATGTTCCTTGCCATTGCTGCTTGTGTAATATCTCTCTCCATCCCGGACCACCTCGTTCCGCCACTGGTCCAACAGTTTCATATGCTGGGTCTTCATAAACTCTTTTGTCTCAATACAGACGCCGGCTTTTTTGGCGGTTTCTGTGAGCAAAGGTTCCGGAACTACTGAGCCCTCTCCCACAACGATTGTCTGATACAAGACCGGGAAAAACGCCAGCACAACAAAGATAATAAGCCCGGTTATAATTTTTCCGCTATCATACATCCGCATCCTCCTCTAACTCTTCCTCTTCCATTCCGGGGAGAGTTTCACTACGCAGATCAGTTGTTCTCTTCTGTTCTCCTTCAAGAATCAGGGCATTTGCCACCAGCTCGTGAAGGCCTGTGACCTCTACTTCAGGCACCCAGTACCCCATAAGGTCACTAAGGGCTGCCCTGTCAATGGCACAAATCGTGGCCAGCATGTTCACGTCATATTTTTCATGCACATACTTTACCGCGTTTGCCCTGGGCATTCCGCCCCTCATCCTGAGCTCCATATCTTCTCCAGCATTAAGGCCTGACCCACTTCCGCAGCAGAAGGTCTTTTCCCTGATGGTATCTTCAGGCATCTCATAAAAGTTATTGCACACACTCTTAAGCACATATCTGGGCTCATCCAGCAGTCCCATACCTCGCGCGGGATTGCAGGAGTCATGAAAGGTGACTTTAAGGTGGTCGTTCCTGCTCGGATCAAGATTCAGTTTGTTGTTTTTGATCAGGTCCGCTGTAAACTCCGCGATGTGAACCATCTTTGTGGATTTGGCATTTTCAAATCTTGTGCCGGTTATGGATGACACCGGGGCCTCCAGAAAATCTGCAGGGCCATTGAATGTATCCATATACTGATGAATCACCCTCCACATGTGTCCACACTCACCTCCCAGTATCCACTTGACGCCAAGACGTTTAGCCTCCGCGTACATCTTGGAGTTGAGTCTCTTGGCCATCTCATGGGATGTAAAGGAGCCGAAATTTCCGCCCTCTGACGCGTATGTAGACCATGTGATATCAAGACCCATGCCCTTCAAGTAATGAAAAAGCATAAGATAGCCCATGCATGTATATGTCCCCGGATCAGCGAAGACATCGCCTGAAGGTGTAATAAAAAGGATCTCCGCGCCCTTTCTGTTCAGGTCAGGCTCTACCTTGATTCCAGTGATATCTTCAATATCGTCGACAAAGAAGTCGATCATATCTTTGAATGCGTGGGGCTGGATTCCCAGATGATTTCCCGTGCGATAGCAATTTGCCACAGGAGCGGCGATCCAGTTTATGTTCAGACCGATCAGATTCAGAAGCTCCCTGCCAATATAAGTGATCTCGGCAGTATCGATACCATATGGGCAGAACACAGAACATCGTCGGCACATGGTGCACTGGAAAAAGTAAGACCACCACTCTTTAAGTACATCCAGGGTCATCTCTCTAGCCCCGGCAAACCTGCCCATGATCTTTCCAGCCAGCTTATACTCCTTTCTGTAGACAGACCGGAGAAGCTCTGCCCTGAGAACCGGCATGTTTTTAGGATCACCACCGCCAATAAAGAAGTGGCACTTGTCCGAGCAGGCGCCGCATCTTACACATATATCCATGAATATTTTGAGCGATCTGAATCTATCTATGCGCTCTCTGAGCCCATTAAGGATGATCTCCTGCCAATTTTCAGGCAGCTTCCAGTCCTCTTCCAGAGGATCCCAGTCTCTGGCATTTGGCATGCCGACATACGCGAGCTCTTTTTCCTTGGCGCCATAGCAGGCAATTCCTGGTTTGATCTCAACAGGACTGTCCATCCAGCCACCGGTAAGAGGAGGGCTGTGATCAATCTGTACCAGTTCTTCTGGCTTGGGAACATCTGACATATCTACTCCTTTTCTGTTTCTTCTTGTGACCCGGCTTCTTCAGCTTCAGGCATCTTTTCCACGGGCAATCCCACTTCTACCATCTTCTCCCTGAATTCTTCCTCATACTCATCATAGGTGTGGACCTTGACATGATAGTCCCATGGATTGACATGCCTGACAGCCCTGTTGTTGTTAGCTAAGACCCTTGTGGGACTCAGGAAGATCCCTCCCATGTGCATGAGCTTGCTGAACGGGAAATAGACAATTAGTGAACATATCAAAAACAGATGGATAAAAAATAAAACACCAATCCCGTCAGGCACGGTCGGGCTAAAAGAGACAAGACCCATTGCCAGCTCTTTTACAGCAACCACCTGAACAGTAAAGACATCTATGTTAAAAAGAAATTGTGTGAAAGCTCCCGCATAACGCATCATGATACCGGTCCCAGCGATCCCTAATATAAGGAAAAGGGGGAAATAGTCCGCGGGAAGGGATATGTAACGTACCTGTGAGAGATACAGCCTTCTCAGCAGGAGGTATGCAACCGCAGCCACAAGCACCAGACCTGAGATCTGAACACCCGGAAGCGTAAAGCCGGGGAATGGCGCAATACCTATCTCGATAAAGCCATCAATCACCTCAACCATATGGATACACCAAGGTATTGGATCAAAAAAGAACCTCAGGTGCCTTAGTACAACGCACAGGAATGAATAGTGAAAGGCCAGGGCAGCAATCCACAGCCACTTTTCCCATTCATAGGTTACCTTATCACCCTTTCTGTACTCAAGAGAGGTGTTCCTGAATAGCGACCGGAAAAGAAGTACCTCAAAAATCATCCGCCCTATTACACCAAGTGTGTTTGAAGGGTTGTCCATTTTGTTTTGTTTGATCCACGGAAGGGATTTCTGCTGGCCAGCTGTGGTAGGAATGCGGAAGGGATTAGGAGACATCGACCAGTTAATGACACGGTAAACAAACCCTGCGACAAACACAAACACGGCAAAGTATGGTATGTACACACCGAAAATCCACTGAAGATCCAACACTCCGACCCCAATCCATGGAATCAGGGTGAGAACAGTAACCATGACCAGGGAAAACAGGATGCTGATAATAAAATTCATTTGCTACCTCGTTTCATTATAAAATCACTTGATGATGAATTGAGAAATCCAATCCCAAACCAGCAGTCCTTGTTTATTGCCGTATGGGACTCTACAAACTTTATAATACAGTTGTCACTCCGGCTGATCCGGTCTGACTTCATCCCATTCAGGGACTTCACTTATAAGACCACTCTTCTTAAGAAGCTGAGACACTTCCCTTTTAATCATATCCGCCTTGATCTCGTATATCTTCTCCCTGCACTTCATATGGATATCAAAGGCGATGAGCATAAGGTCATCTATCCTGGTCTCAAATTCTAAAAGTTCTCCTGAAAGGCTGTTTACCCTGATCTCCTCTTTCAACTCTCCTCGAATCGCCTTTTTCAACAGGAACACAAAGGAGACCGATTCAGAGGCTGAAAAATCCTGGATAGACCTGATCCTGATTATATTATCAAGGATGGGGGTGACCATTTCAGGCGATAGCTCTTTTTCATCTACGACCAACTGAAAAAGCCTCTCTGTAGTAGCCGCGAGCTCATATCCGACCGGATTGGCGAATTGATCTTTCCGTCTTGTAAGAAACCTCCTGGTATCGGCATGGTAGGAGTTAACAATAGCTTCCAGCCATCTTTCCAGTATATCGGATTTTTTTTGTGACAGTAATTCTGAAAGCTTCATATCTACCCTGTTTCCAAGAGCTTACTTGCAAAAATTATTGATCTTTATAGACTAATTCGCGGTTGCGAATATAAAAAAAATGGGTATCCCTGTCAAGAGAAATGATTCACAAACCATGAAGATATAAGGAGATTATACGGCATGAAGCCATATAAAAGATGGCTACATTGACTCAGCAAAACATCCGAAAAAACACAGCAAAATACCTATCTATCCATATTCCCATATCTGTCAAAAAAGATCTTTTCAGATTGCAGGCCCTCCATTTGATTCTTGAGGCATTGTAATCCGCCAGGCAGAAATACCAAAAATGGAAAACAGGAAATGAGAAGGCACTATCTACACTCTGTAGCTTTCACATCCATGAATGGCCTCAATTCTTCCATAATAGATCCTGTGAAAATCATTTTCCGGGTAGCCCTTCTCTATTTCAGAATCAAGAAAGCCTTTAGGGTCCATATCTTGAAAATAGATCTTGGAGCACTCTATGATCAACTCAGCCTCTTTGAAACCTGGAGCCGCAACAATTTCTGATTTCACGGGATTAAAACCCGCTTCCGCAATCTTGTCGCCATCACGACCGGACACCCTGCCCAGGAGGAGGACCTCCTTACGATATTCTTCCGGGAACAGACACAGGGTAAAGGAATCATAATTTTCCATGAATTTCCTTGTGTATCTGGAGGGTCTGACCACCACCTGCGCGAAAGGCTTCTGCCACATGATTCCCAGGCTTCCCCAGCCCACGGTCATGGCGTTAAATTCCCCCGAGCTGAAGTCTCCGGCACACAGAAGCATGGCCTGCCTCTGCCAGATCTGTATCGGATTTGTCAGAAAATCATTGATTTGAATTGGTGTTCGCATTGTCATAGGTATCCTCCTGCTGAATGGCGTCTATATTTGACATTAGTGCCCGTAATATCATAAAATCAACACAGCGTGTCAAGTTTCCTGACCGTCTCCTGGAAGAATGCTTTTATAAACTTCGAACAGGATTGCATATAAAAGAGAGTTGAAGTGGATTTTTTATTGACCTTGTATTATGATTCTGTTAAATATCCTTGGGTTTTAGTGAACCTGAACATTTCCGGTAGCTCAGTTGGTAGAGTCCCGCTAAAGCGGGATTAACCACTTGCTAATCGGTTGTAAATATGATCCCCGGTAGCTCAGTTGGTAGAGCAGGTGGCTGTTAACCACCTTGTCGGCAGTTCAAGTCTGTCCCGGGGAGCCAAACAATAATAAGGCTCAACCTATTTAAGGTTGGGCCTTTTTTATGTTATCAAAGGTGTTTATGTCTTTCGGCTGCGATCTAGCTCTTCTGTAACCTACCATACTTCTTTAATAGGCAACTTACCTGTTTTTCTTTTTTCTTGTAAAATAGGTTAATTTATAGTTAACATACTTCGCTAAAGACATATCAATTAACAAACATTCAGTCATATCCTTACAGTGTAATTACTGGTTTATAACTAGACTATGTATTTATAACCCCCCGTGTTACTGAAACGGGGGTATTATCCCAATCTTGTTACATCTTAATAACGATTTTTATTCGGTTTATATCTTCGCCTGGATGCCATTAAAATAGACCACCTTGGTAAACAATCTAAATCATGAGGTTGGAAAACAAAAAACATTTATTCTTATACTGCACGCAGGCTAATATGCTAATTTTATTGAAAGCAAGAATGCATCATAATATTAATGTTGGGCAGTAAAACAAGAAAAAGAGGAAAGGATAGAACCATGACAGAGAAAAAACAAACACTTGGGCAAGCAATTGATCAAATAATCGAAGCGCTAGATTCTTTGGCGCCTGATGCGCGACAGACAGCAATCGACGCTGCATGCTCCCATTTGGGGATTGCAAAAAGCACATCTGTTGCTCCTCCTCAAGTCGTTCCACAGCCTACCGCCGCCTTAATCAGGACTCCATCACTTCATGAGACCCCTCCTGCGCATTCACCCAAAGTGATGGACATCAGAACATTCAAGGAGAGCAAGGGGCCAAAATCAGCAAAACAGATGGCTTGTGTAGTGGCCTATTACCTTGCTGAACTTGCACTAGAGGGAGAGAAGCGTGCGACTGTTACCTCGAAAGTACTTGAGAAGTATTTTAAGCAGGGGAAATTCAAACTTCCCAAGACAATAGGACAACTACTTCCTGATGCAAAGGCTTCTGGATATTTCGAAGCAGCGCCGGGCAAGGGTGAGTATGCACTGAATGCTGTGGGTTACAACTTGGTTGCTCATAACCTCCCTACAAAAAAGGGCAAATAAATGCCGGGCGTTATTCCTGATTTCGTATTGAGACTTGAGCAGGCAAGAAAAGATCTGAACCAGATCACTTCACTTCAACTCAACTCTCAAAAACGTAGAGATTCTCTCCGATCACTGGTCGAGGAGTATTTCAATAGTATTAGAACAAATCTTCTTGGGGCATCAGAGCAAGACGAAGACATCGGTAACGTCGACACTCTAATGCAAGATCTTCTGGTTCTATGTCATAAGCGTGGCGGCGTCAAAACCTATCAATCACTCCTATCAAAGATACGTAAGAGCCTTATCATTCTTGACGCTCGGATTGTTACGTCAACTAGTTCAGGTATCGATCCTCAGGCACTTGATTCTGTAGACACTATGATTATTGAGACCCTGAGCCAGGTTGTTCCATTTGCAGCCCTATCATATCAGCAGGCTCTCACCGATCTCGAAGCCTATCAGCGTCTCTCTTGGAGAGGACCTGCCACGGACCTCCGCGAAGCATTACGCGAAACATTGGATCATCTAGCTCCCGATAAAGAAGTTGAGGCAATGTCCGGTTATAAGAAACTGCCTGATACAAATGGCCCCACAATGAAGCAAAAGGTCCGTTACGTATTGAGGAATAGGGATGTATCTAAAGCTCTCAGAGCCCCTGCGGAGGCAGCCACTGAGACTATTGATTCCACGGTAGGGACATTTGTTCGCTCTGTGTATACGAGATCGAGTGTTTCTACACACACACCAACTGAAAAGGAAGAGGTCACTCGCATTCGAGATTTTGTTCGAGTGGTGCTGTGTGAACTCCTTGAGATTCGCACATGAGGAGTGAAAAGGCCCAACAATCAAATGGAGGGTATTTCAAAATAGCTACGCTTTTTTGAAAACCCTCATTTGAGACGTTATATTTTCAAGCGGTTATTACTATATTTCTAACCTTTCCTCACAATGCCCATATTGTTCCGGTTGGGTGAGCCAGACTTTACAAGGCTCAACCTATTTAAGGTTGGGCCTTTTTTGTTTTCGGAGTGATGTATGTCTGCCTGCGTCTGATTCAACCTTGTTCCAATATACATGACCATGACAATCCTCGATTGATGATGCCTCCAATATAATGCGTTATATTTAACTTTGACACACAATCCTTATTTATATATGTTTGGTTATCGAAAAATAACCTTTTGTTATCGAGCTGTTTTCTGATTCAATTGACTTAAAGCGCTGATAAGGAGTTGGTACATATGTCCAGAGAGGGATTCTACGTTGCTGCATTTTTATTTTTGATTGTTTTTTTCTCTAACCGTTCAGAAACAGCAGGTCAGACAAACGCTGCCGTACCTGATGCCTATAATTTTTCCGACTATGCCCAGGCAACCTCGTTTGGAGGCGGTGGCGGTGTAGAAGGAAGCATCATGCTTGGAAAGGTCACAGATTCATCAATCGCTGTCAATGTTATTTTTGACCGTTCAGATGCAGTGACAACAGTGGACGAGATTTATGTGGAGTACGGAACCACTGCAGGCGACTACATCGGCCAGACTACTGCGGACACTAATGTGGACATGTCAAATCAGACGCCATATGAGGTGGACATAACAGGTCTTAGTGCTGACACAAGATATTACTACCGTGTGGTGCCCACGATCAACTCTAATGTCCTTTTTAGCCCTGAATATACCTTTATTACACAGCGTTCACCAGGCGCTGCCTTTGCCTTTGACGTAATTGCTGACTCACATCTTATTAAACAGAAGCTACATTGTGTACCTTCACGTTATCTTCAGGCTGTTAATAATGTTACGGGAGGTACTCCTGATTTTGTGCTGGACCTTGGTGATACATTCAGGGTTTCAAAATACAACAATGATGAAAGCAGTTATACACAGGAAATGGTCCATGAAATATTTGTTGATCAGAGGAGATTTATGGGCCACTATTCCCATTCTGCTCCGACTATGTATGCTGTTGGGAATCATGAATGGCAGGACAACCAGCATTTTACTTATGGTGTTGCGTATTTTTCAAAAAACTCCCAGAAGCTGTACATCCCTACTCCGGTGCCGGATTCATTTTACACGGGCAACGCGATTACTAATGACAACCTTATTGGCGATAAGCTGCTGGAAAACTATTATGCCTGGGAATGGGGTGATGCCCTGTTTATAGCTGTTGACCCGGGTTGGTACTCAGTTCTGGGCTGGGACTCTAAAGGCTGGGACTGTTCTCTTGGGTATGACCAGTTTATGTGGCTGAAAAATACACTTGAGAGCTCAACAGCCACCTACAAGATTATATTTTTACATCACATGATTGGAACCACCAGGGGCAATACAAGGGTGGCTATTGGTGGAGATACTGAGTGGAATTGCAGAAATAATACTACTTTCAACGACAAACGTCCAGGCTGGGGGGGTGAATGTGTTCAGGAGATACTGGAGGCTAACGGAGTTGATCTTCTTATACAGGGACATGATCATCTCTATGCAAGGGGTTCATATAATGGTGTGACGCTCCTTAGTTGTCCCATGCCGGGAGCTCAACCTCCATGGGGCGGAGGCGCAGATGCCGAGAACTGGGACGGTATTGATGATATGGTCCTGGGCAACTCAGGTCATGTAAGGGTTGAAGTTGATCCTACGGTTGGAATTACATTTACCTATTATTATGCCTCATTCGGCATAGGCAATATGGATTCCTATACAGGTTATACAGAGACCGCTGAGATAAGATCTGACTCAGGATATCCTGGAGGCACATATGTAAACCTGCAGGTCGCGGACGACTATACCATTTATAAACCTATTACCGGGGCAATAATAAATATTGGTGATATCAACCGTGATGGCAGGGTGGACCTCAAGGATGTGATCGTTTCCCTGCAGATTGTCACTCAAACCACACCCAATGGATCAGTATTTACAGATGCGGATGTTAATGGAGACAGCAGGGTTGGTATGGAAGAAACAATATATGGGTTACACAAAGTGGCTAATCAGTAACCCTGTGTAATCTCTGAAGGACACGGCACAGTCGCGTAGAACGGGGGCCTTCCTTTGATAGTGGATATTCCGCCTCAGAGAGCACGCTGGATGCTAATAGCCCGTGTGACCCTTTACTTAACTTGAGTGCGGCGTGATACTGTTTGCTGAAAATCAACGTAGGAGAGCTATGCAAGGTTAATTTAACAATCACGAGCAAAAAAAAGGGGAAGGGACTAATGAAAGACATATTGCTGAAAATCTTATGTGGTGCCATTGGCCTCTATTTCATGACAGTTCTTTTTATCTTTACTCCCTATTACAATTGGAACTATGTGAAGGAATATGGTTTTAAGAGGTGGCTCTACTTTGGAGAAGTGACCGCGACAGCTAAGGCAATCGCGTGGCCATATTTTGTCTTCACATCGTCCCGGGATTCAATCTTACATGCAAGCAAAGCCATAGAGCACTTCAACAAAGCAACTATTATAATAAATAAAAACAGGTACTTTCAAAAGATATCACAATCTGATATGATTACCATTATTGAACATTATAAGGAAGCACTCGCTGAGGGCAGGAAAGCTGATATCCGTGACCTGAACAACTATTTCCCTGAGTTCGGAGATCACTTTAAAAGAGAATTCATTCAGGGCATTGAACTTTTTATTAAAAGCCGTGAAACCGATGACAAAATGTCCTCTATCAACTCAGAGGCTTTCCTGGACCATTGGAGTGATTGGTTTAGCGAAAATATCGAGGCCATAAGAGGTAATTAGTCTAAACAATCGCGTTACTGTCTGAACACTACTACCCTGATTGCAGCAATCTTCATAACGGTTTTGCCCATGTCAAATGTGGAGACAGCGGACATTCGGGGGATTTTATCGGGCTTAATCCACATTGCCACATCCTTTTATCCAGAATTCTCATTGATCTGTCTTTTAAAGATCTACAGAAAAAATGGAGAGGCATGTACTTGTCTTAAAAAAATTACCTTATCAATTTATTTGTTTTTTTCGCGGATGCTTATTCCCCGCGCGATTAACTTTCAGCATTAGGTTTACAGCGAAAAACATTTAATATCAGTTAACCAGGCTGGTCACTGCCCTGCAATCGCTCCATCATGAATCTTTGATTTACAGATGGATACTAACAAGGAGGTATATCCATGGAATTGAGTGCTAAAATTAAAATTGATGATTTATTAAAAAAATACCCCTTCCTGATAGATCTATTAATCACATTGTCTCCCAAGTTTAAAAATCTTAAAAATCCTGTGATCCGTAAAACAATGGGTAAAGTGGCTACCTTAAGTAAAATATCGGCTGTAGGCGGACTGGATTTGGATGATCTCATGTCGGCCATCGTCTCTGAGATAGAGAAGCAAACCGGTGAAGTCATAACTTTTGATAATTCCGCACCAACGTTATCCCATGATCTCTTAAAAGACCCTAAGGAGAGGCAGAAGGCACTCAAGGAAATCATAAAGGATCTTCATGAGGGAGTAGACATGGATATTCTCAAACAAAGATTTAAGCGATTGGTCCATGGATTGGAAGCCCTGGAAATAGCTAAAATGGAGCAATCCCTCATGGACGAAGGCCTGCCTGCCGAAGAGATCAAGCGACTCTGCGACGTCCACGTTGAGCTTTTCAAGGAAGCCTTAGAGGAGCAAGCCCGTCCTGAACCTGAGCAGGGTCACCCTATCCACACTTTTATGAAGGAAAACCGTGCTTCGGAAAAGATAATGAGCGAAGTAAGCATGGTCATGGGGCGGTTAGGACTGCCGCCCAGCCCTAAGGCTTTTGAGGAGCAAAAAGAAGCTCTGGGCTCCCTTATCGATCGCCTATCCGAGATTAATATCCACTATGTCAGGAAAGAAAATCAGCTTTTTCCCATGCTGGAGGCCCATCATTTCACTGGGCCTACCCAGGTGATGTGGGCAATCCATGATGATATCAGGAAAAACCTTAAACAGGCTCAAGAGGCATTTACGCAAAATGATCCGGAACAGACCATAACCTTTCTGAAGGAAGCCATAAAAACCATACGGGATATGATATATAAAGAAGAGCACATTCTGTATCCTACCAGCCTGGACATGCTCTCCCATGACGAGTGGATCAAAGTCAAGGAGGGCGAAGCTGATATTGGTTTTGCCTGGGTGGTCCCGAATGAGGGCTGGCCCAAGGAGATCAAAGAAGGGCCTGAGGAGGTCCCAAATAATTTAGTGGAGGGTCTTCGAGACGTTGCCGGGGCCTTAGGTCTGGATACAGGCCATATGACTCTAGGGCAGATTAACCTGATGCTCACCCACCTTCCAGTGGATCTGACCTTTGTTGATGAAAACGATTGTGTGGTCTATTACTCCGAAGGACCAGATCGTATTTTCCCAAGGAGTCCGGCGATAATTGGCCGTGAAGTCCGAAACTGCCATCCTCCCAAAAGCGTCCACCTGGTCAACAAAATTCTGGATGAGTTCAAGTCCGGTTCTAAAAAATCAGCCGAATTTTGGATTGAATTAAACGGTAGGTTTATCTATATCCGCTACTTTGCAGTGCTCGACGCCAAGGGCTATTACAGGGGCACCCTGGAGGTTAGTCAGGATATTACAGAAATCCGCCGCTTGTCAGGTGAACGACGATTGCTGGACTGAGAATAGCCGTTACGTCCGGGCATTGAAAAGCATCTTTTAATCCCTACCATTTCAATTTTAAAGTGATTGATCTAGTCCTTGTTTGAATTAGCATGATAAGAAAAAAATATGCAGGAACAGGATCTGATGTAAAAACATAACAGGCTGTTCAAAGGAAACCCCTGAGCTGCCTGTTGCTTCTGATGAGTTATTGAAAAATAAGGTCAATAATTGACTGAAGGAAAAAGATTTCTATCAGTATGGGGCAGAAACATTGCCGCGATGTACTCATCCATAAACGGCTGATATGTGGAGAGCTCAATATTCGTAGCACTATTGGCAATCTTTCGTGCCCGGTCAGACGCATATTCCGATAAAAGGGCCATGCGCGCGCCTATCAGGGAGCTGTTGCCTATAAACTTTATCCTGGCCGGGTCAATGTCAGGAAGCAGACCAATACCGATTGCCTTGGGTATATTGAGATAGGTCCCAAAACCACCTGCCACATAAAAGGTATCAATCTCTTCAGGTCGAACCCCTATGTAATCCAGAAGAGATTTTATAGCCGCAAACACTGCCCCTTTAGATCTTATGATATTGCTTATGTCCGGCTCTGAAATGGTCAGATCAGCCCCTGTCTCTGTATCCTCTGCGTAGGCTACAATGAACTCCGGCTTCCCGTCCTTTTCAATCAATCTCCTGTTTCTGCGGGCCTGATCAAATTTGCCGTCCTTATTGATTATTCCACTTCGGGCAAACTCATATATGCAGTCAATAAGACCTGAGCCACATATCCCTCTTGGCTTCGCGTTATCAATAGTCTGATATTCCAGCTCGCCATCCTCAATACTCACCCTTTCTATTGCCCCACGGGTCGCGCGCATGCCATTCTGAATCCCTCCTCCTTCAAATGCAGGGCCTGCACTGGCGGAACAGCATACAAGGTATTCATTATTTCCAAGTGCTATCTCTCCATTTGTGCCAACGTCAATAAGCAGATTCATTTCTGGCTTATCTGAAATCCCGCAAGCAATTATCCCTGCCACTATATCACCCCCCACATAACTGGCGATACAAGGAATCGCATGAAGCACACCTTCAGGGTGAACAGCAACTCCCAGGTCTTTCGCGAGAACAGGCGGAAAAATACTTGCAGCCGGCACATAGGGTGACATCCTTATATTGCAGGGAGACATTGCAAGAAGGAGATGGGTCATTGTGGTATTCCCTGCTGTCATTACTGTTGTTACCTGATCTGGCCTGATGTTATTTTTATCGGTCAAATTTTTTATAAGGCTGTTAACAGTTTTCACAACCGCCCCATGGAGTTGATTCAGGCCGTTATCCCTGTTGCACGCATATATCATCCTGGATATAACATCAGCCCCGTAACCTGCCTGGGGATTATGGCTACCTGATATCCCTATAACCTTGCCTGTCTTCATGTTGATGAGTTGGGCCACAATAGTGGTTGTCCCGATATCGATTGCAGTACCATAACTCTCCCTTGAAGTATCACCCGCCTCAATCATGGCTATCTTCCAGATATTATCATATTTTATTATGGTAGCAGTAACTTTCCAGTCTGCTTCGCGGATCACCTGCCCCATGGTCTGCAACGCGGAAAGGGCAGGCTCGAAATAACGAAAGTCTGTTTGCTTCTTCAACTCGACAATGATGCGTTCCACATCACTCACGTTATCTTCTGCTGTAGGCTCGTCAAGCTTCAGGTAGAGTTTTCTGGCAAGGGGATCAAAAAGTGACAAGGGGTCGGATGCCAATTTTGGTACAGTGTGGATTTCAGGCTGACTGAAATCCATCGCAACATCCTCCATGAGGATTTGCTCAGAATCAAGACGCGATTCAGGTGGAATAACCACCTCCAGATCACGACTTATCACGGCCTGACAGGCTAATGCATAGCCCGCCTCTATTTCCTCTTTTGACAGAAAGCTGATTTCACTCTTTCCCGCCCTTATCTTATTGTCCTTTACCTGAACGCGGCACTTTCCGCAGACACCATTTCCCCCGCAAAGGCAGTTTATATTGACTGACGCCTTCTGGGCAGCTTCAAGAATAGTAGTACCCTCTTCTATTTCAATGATTGTTTCTTCCGGTAAAAAGTTGACATTGTATTTTTTCATTTCTCATCCTTTTGTAATAAAATAACTTTTTCCTCAATTTCATCCCTGATACCACGCATAAAATCTATCGACCTCCCCGCAGGATCGGGCAGATCCCAGTCCTCGACCGGAATTCCCGGCAGATACGGACATGTATCTCCACAGCCCATCTGGATAATAAGATCAGGCCGCCAGTAATCAAAATCTGAATATGACTTTGGCTTGAGAAAAGCCATGTCTATACCTTTTTCCGCCATTACATCTCGCATGATTGGATTGACCTCTTTGGCAGGGCTGCTCCCGGCACTCTCAGCCTCGATAATGTGTCCTGAATGAATCTTTGCAAACGCGGCTGCCATCTGGCTCCGGCAGGCATTTTCCCTGCACAGGAAAAGCACTTTTTTTCTTTTCAGATATGGCAAAAGGAGTTTCTCCGCGTGCTCTTTGGAATCTGAAATAGCGGTCGGATCTTTCCTGACCGCATCGATCCCTTCCATTCCCCGGCAAGTAATTGATTCCGCAAATTCAGCGCTGATACCGTCAAAAAAATACTTTGCTATTAGATTTATCCCTTGAAACAGATTTTTCCCTTTGGTAGCACCAGTTGATATGATAATGCCCTTACGCTGCTTCATCCCCGGATCTGTCAGTTTATATATATATTTCCTCGACCACAGGGCCTGAGACCTGTCAATAACCGCCTTTATCTGGGCGGAAGGACCATAAAAATATACAGGGGTCGCAACGACAATAATATCAGCCTTTCTGAAAAGGGGGTAAATCTTCTGCATATCATCATCAATAGGGCAGAATCCTTTTCTCTCGCAGGTCCCGCATCCACGACATGGTGAAATATCCATATTGGGAATATCAAGACAATGGGTGTCCGCACCCAGGATTTTTGCCTTTTCAAGAAATGTTGCCATAAGAGTATTGCTGTTACCTCTTGTCCGGAAACTCCCTTTCAGCCCAACAATAAACATGATTCATCCCTTCTTTGAAAAAAATGACTCCTCGATAAATGTATGCGGAGAATAATCGGGCAGTATCTATGAATGAAGGTATGATCTACTGCTTATCCATTATCCTTTATTAATCTTATCAGATTATCGAACAGGATACGCAAATTAATAAAGGGGATGAGTTAAAAGAAGATTTGATATGATAAAACCGATGACATATATGGCCGGGGGTACTCTCCAACATAAATTATACCGCGTCCAATTCACGCTTCAGCCACAATGTAATCTCATCATCAATCCCGTAGATCCCTTTTGAGTATTTACCCCTTAAGATGGAGCTTCCAACGCTGTCAGGGACTTCGATCTTTGCAAGTTCAACAGCCTCCTCTGAATTACGTCTCACCAGATATAATACCGGCTGCTCCTCCCAGCAATTCAGGACAAAGTAGTGTATAACATCATCTTTTGATTTAATAAAGGTGCCCCTGGACCAGTTGTTTCCCCACTCAAGGTACAACCGAACCGCCTCTTCCGGTGTCATAGACCAGTCAATCACATTAACCAGATCCCGGTCCTTTTTCAGATCTTTCAGACCAAGCATAATAGCTATCCTTTCTCCTGCCAAATCCTCTCAATATTATCCGTGCCCCAGGCCCCGGCCGGGTACTTCTTAAGAAGGCCATCCTTGTCGCTACATGTCTCGCACTTCTCCAGTATCGGCGTCAAGAAGGACCAGCATAAATCCACACCGTCCTGACGCCAGAAGAGCATGTGATCACCAAGCATACAATCCACAAGCACCTTTTCATAAGAATCAAGAACCGGCCCGTCATCATCCTGACGATAATGAAAATCCATTGTAACGGGCCTCAGGCAGACCCTGGTACCAGGTTGTTTTGTCTGAAACGTCAATGTTATCCTCTCTTCAGGATAGATCCCCAGGATCAGGCTGTTGGCTGAAATATGTTCACCCAGAGTCCTGCGAAATACAGAATGGGGGACCTCTTTAAACTGTATTTGAATCTCTGTCACCTTACTGGAAAGCCTCTTGCCTGACATGAGGTAAAATGGTACCCCCTGCCATCGCCAATTATCCAGAAACAGCTTCATCATGGCAAATGTGGGCACAGATGAATCAGGACTTACTCCGGGTTCATCTCTGTAGCCAGGAACTGCCTTACCATTGATTGTCCCTTTAATATATTGACCAAGCATAAGATATTCCTCAATACGGTCAGCAGAAAACGGCTTCAGGCTTCTATATACCTTGGTCTTTTCATCTCTCACTCTATCTGGTTCAAAAATGGAAGGCGGTTCCATGGCCGTAAGGGCCAGGAGCTGCATCATATGGTTTTGAAACATGTCCCTGAGCACTCCTGCCTGCTCATAATATCCGGCCCGATGTTCAACCCCGAGGGTTTCAGCGGCCTTGATTGTCACATGATCGATGTACTGCCTGCTCCAGACCGGTTCAAAAATAGAATTCGCAAAACGGAACATCAAAATATTCTGGACCGTCTCCTTTGCAAGATAGTGATCAATCCTGAAGACCTGGTGCTCCTGAAAATGCTCATGTATAACCCTGTCGAGATCCACAGCAGTTTCCAGGTCTCTTCCAAAAGGCTTTTCAACAACCAGCCGAACCCAATTCCCCTCTTGTTCGTCAGCAAGCCCTGCCTGACCAAGCATCTGCGCAGTCTGCCTGTACAAGGATGGAGGTATAGCCAAATAAAATATCCGGTTTCCTCCGATCCTGTTCTCTCTGTCAAGCTCATCCAGGGTTTTTTTCAGCTCAATAAATGAAGAAAGGTCATTGTAGTCCACAGGGCTGTAAAAGAGAGATGATGAAAACTTACTCCAAGCGGCCCTGTCCTGCTGGAGGTTATTCAAAGGGCTGTTCTTAATCCTTTCCCTGAATCCCTGACTATCCAATTTAGACCTTGCACAGCCCAGTGTGACAAAACGAAGAGGCAGGCTTTTAGTAATATGGAGATTATGGATGGCAGGAATGATCTTCCTGGCTGTCAGATCACCTGAAGCACCTATTATTACAAGGATGCAAGGATCAGGCCTCTTTTCAGCCATACAGAACTTCAGATCCTTTTCCGTATTTGATGTAAAAGAAGGAGCGGCAGTACTGACACTTACATGCTCATCATTCCTGTTCAACATAAAGCCCTCTGAATTCTCGCTATTGCGAATGGGAAAAAACACCTTTTTAAACAGAATTTAAGGTTTCCTGCTATCTTACGGAAACAAGCCTGCTACTCAACAATCTTATATGTTTCATCTCCTCGTCTATTATATGATCAATCCTTTCTTTTCCTGAGTTCTCAAGAATCAGCCCCTTCATACCGGAATAGAATACAATAGATTCCTTTTCCAGACCAATGGCCTTTTTAAGCACCTTAACCATCCTTTGACTTTCCGGCAGCAGCTCGATAGAGGCGAACTCCGCTTCCTGCTTGCTGTCAAAAACGCGGAGATCGGCCAGCGCCTTCATATATAAGGCGGATTCGTCTTCAGGATCAAAAACCAGAGGTTCTCTTTCCTTGCCGCGTAACTCAGAACGCATGGCCGCAAAGACCCTCTCGTGTCCTAACTCCATATCAGCCAGTTCAATAAAAAATTTATGGGTATCATCTCCGGAAATCATCTCCGCCACTCTTCGGTAGAATGCCCCTCCGTTTCTTTCTATCTGTTCAGCAATCTCAAATATTTCATCAGCATTAAAACCGTACCCCATAGCTAACTCCTTTGTCTGTTAATAATCCGGATCTTAAAATAATCATCTGCCGCGGGGTATGGATCAAAGGATCTCAGAAATCCGATCCCTTGTTCCATCAGCATCCGGTTCCTCGTTCATAATTTTTGTGACTTGATTAAACCCTTTTGTATTACCCAGCATAATGCATCCGATAACCCTTCCACCATCAAATACCGCCTTCCTGTAAATCTTTTCATCGGAACTAATCATTGACTCAAACTTGTCATCCGCATCAATTTCTCCTGCTGAAGCAAGATCAATACCTGCAACCTTAAGGGTGTTGGCCATTGCAGTTCCACCATACTCGATGCTTCCCCCTGACATATTAATCCCGGCTATTTTTCCCTGGTCCATGGCGGCAGGCCATATGCCGTAAAGCCTGCCGTCGGACTCTGTCACATCCCCCGCGGCATAAACACCAGGAGTTTCCGTCCTCATATGTCCATCCACTATTATCCCCTTATCACACTTAATATCCCCTGACAGGGCGAGGGCTTTATTGGGTCGCACTCCCGCTGAGATGATGACCATCTCACCTTCAAGAAAGTCTCCTCCCTTTAATACTACTCCGCCAGTATGATCTTCTGCTGTTATTTCTTCTGTAACGGCATCCAGCCTGAAAGAAAATCCCATATCCTCCATAATGGCCTTTAGCCTGGCTGCACCCTCCTTATCCAGCTGGCGGGGTAAAAGCCTTGGAAAAAATTCAATTACTGTCACATGCTTTCCAAGCCTGCGAAGCGCATTACCTGCCTCAAGTCCCAAAAGACCTCCGCCTATGAGAATCACTTTCTGAATCTTGGCTGCAAATGAAATAATATCGCGACCATCCTGCATGTTCCTAAGGGCAAAAACACCTTGTTTATCCGCCCCTTTTATGGGAGGGATAAATGAGCTGCTTCCCGTGGCGATAAGCAGGGCATCATAAACCAGTTTCTCTTTATCTGAGGTTATCACTACCCTTTTATCCGGCCTGATTTCAGAGACCCGTGTATTCAGATTCAGAGAAATGGCCTGATCCCTGTACCATTGCTCCTTTTTTATTTGAAGATCCTGTTCAGTGATATCTCCGGCTATATACTCGTTCAGCCTGATCCTGGAGTAAAATGGCAGATCCTCCTCCGTAATAATTGTAATGTCTCCATCCTTATCCTGTTTACGTATATTCTCCGCCGCGGTAGTACCTGCCACACCATTTCCTATTATTAAATATCTGATCATAAGCTCCTCATCAGTGGTTATCCGAACATCATTAATATTCCGTTTAAAACAAGCAGGTTTTGTCTGAAAATCCTAATGGCTGAGATCTCTTATCCTGTATGTCTGAAGTCTCCTGTGAGCATATATCTGTATCTCCCTATCATCATGTTTAAATATATCTATCCTCTTTCTGAACCTGTTTCTGTCAAGTTTATTGAGAACCCATACCGCGTGTCCCAGAACAGAGGCATCACCGGATTCCAGAAACGGGACAATAAGATCCGTGTAAGGCTCAACAAGAGATGGTCGTTCCTGGGCTAATCGTCCAATCCCCCATAGCACACCTCTCTGCATTATTGGATCTTCCTGAAAATTACCATCACTGCGCGCGTAGGATAGGAGCATATGAGAATACTCGTCTGCAAGCCCTTTATGACTTGCTAGACTTTCGCCCATTGCTTCAGCTGAACCCCATCCAATCCCTCCTGATTCGTCATTAAGGTTCCACATAAAACGGCGTATTACATTTCTGGCGGATTCAATGTCTTCATCTGCCAGGAATGATACCGTGGTTCCCATGGCCGTAACTCCGTGCCATTTTATTTCAGGATCAGTACTGTAAAGAAACGAAAAAAGCGCGTTAATAACAGGCAGGTTGGGCAGACGCCTCAACTCCTTAAGCATTCGCGCCACATCATCCTGTCCAAGCAGCTCCGCTATTTGAGGCCTGAGCCCTCTTGCCGACAATACTGCCCTTTCCACACCTCTTCCCTCACAATCACACCTCTTCCATGGTAATACAGTCCTCGGGACACATATGTATGGCCTCTTGCACTGATGCATAATCACATTCATCCTGCATCACCACTTCAATAACCCCTGACTCCATATTTCTTACAAACATTTCAGGACATACTGCAATGCAGGATCCACAGTCATTGCATTTGATAGCATCAATCGTTATTTCCCTGCACATTTTTTCTCTTTCCATTCAATATATTGGCCATAAGTGAAGCTAGTATTAAGCTCAGATTTCTTGTTATTAGTATGCTGGGAAAGGCAACCGCGACAGCGTATTTTACTACACGTTTGACACTGAACGCAATCGGGGCATTTCCCCCTGGCGGGGCACTCTGTTAATATTTCAGTTTGAACTGGCATAAAAGTTGTTTAGACATTACTCCTCGAAAAGACAAATTTCTATAAATATCAAGATAAGGCTTTCATTGCCTTACTTCGATAATTGGGGCAAGATTCAATTATCAAAATTCTATGCAGGAATAGCGTGAGCAATCTTTTTCGCGAATTCCTGACATGCTTCTATTCCAGTTTTGTCCGGAACATACTTCACCCTCAAGCCAGGATCAACAATATCAAATCCCATTGTCTCAAAGTGCGAATTAATTGTCTTCACAGCTTCACCACTCCAACCATAGGATCCAAATGCCGCTGCTATCTTTTTTGCTGGCTTTAGTCCTTCCATGTATGTCAGAAAGCTACCAATTGATGGAAAGATATGGTTGTTAAGGGTTGGAGATCCAATGATGATGGCAGCAGTATCAAGAACTTCTGTTATAATGTCACTTTTGTGGCACCTTCTCAAATGCATTGGTTTTGCATCAACGCCTTCAAGCGCCAGGGTATCAGCAATTGCCTTTGCCATGGTTTCTGTGCTTCTCCACATTGTATCATATATTACAATCGCCTTTCTTTTGGGTACTTGTTTGCTCCACTCAACATATGCATTAATTATTTTTGAAGGATCTTTTCTCCATATGATGCCATGGTCAGGACAAATCATTTCTATTTGAAGGCCCATCTCAGTAACTTTTTCCACAAGTTTCACAATCAATGGAGAATAAAGAAGAAGGATATTCGCAAAATACTTGCGCGCATGGTGCATGATATCATGATCATCAATTTCATCATCAAAATTTTCATAGCCGGCATAGTGCTGCCCAAAGGCATCACTTGAGAATAATATTTTATCTCCATTCACATAAGTAAACATGCTGTCAGGCCAGTGAAGCATTCTGGTTTCTAAAAAAGTGAGGGTTCGCTTGCCAATTTTTAATTCACCGCCATTTTCAACCGGCTGATAATTTAAGCCCTGCCTGAAATGATCTGCCAGATTCTTATTCCCCATCTTTGAGCAATACACAGGCTTTCCTTCTCCAATCTTATGCATCACCCTTGGGAGACCGCCAGAATGGTCCATCTCCGTATGATTACTAATTACATAGTCTATTTTTTTGGGATCCACAATCTGACTGATGTTATTTAGTAATTCATCAACAAACTCTCTTTTTACCGTGTCAATCAAGGTAATCTTTTCGTCCATAATCAAATAAGCATTATATGTTGTCCCACTCCAAGTTGAATAACCATGAAAATCTCTTATGTTCCAATCAATAACTCCAACATTATATATACCTTCTGCTATCTTAGTTGGCCCCATATCTCTTCTCCTCCGACTTTTTCCATTAACCATATAATTCTTAGTGTACGTTGCTAATTGCCATGGTGATCTTAAAGGTCGTTCCTTTGCCCTCTTTTGCTTTAAATGTCAGAGATCCGTTATCATGACCTTCGATAATCCTCTTGGAAATACTCAACCCCAATCCTGTGCCCAAACTCTTTGTGGTAAAAAAGGGGCTGAATACCCTGTCATAATCTGATTCAGATATCCCACTGCCATCATCTTCAACCAGGATCTCGACATTCCCATTTCGTCGGATTATGCTCACCCTTAAGGTTCCTCCCTTTTCCATTGCCTCAATGGAATTTTTCATGAGGTTCAGGAATACCTGTTTCAGCTTATCTCTGTCCCCCCGAACATTTATAACTTCATTCTCATTTTTTTCCTCAAACTCAAACCTGATATTCCTGCCACGGCAGTCTTCCTCCGCAACCCTGCAGGTCTCCCGCAGCAGATTGCTGATATCTATTACTTCAGATGCCAACTTCTTAGGCAAATAATAATCCCCAAGTTCCTTCAAAAGTATTTCAAGCCTGGATATCTCTTTTTCAATTATCTGAAGCTTTTTCCTGCTCTTTTTATCACTGATCTGGTTTAAAAGCTGCCTGGCGAATCCGCCTATCATCATAAGAGGATTCTTGATCTCATGAGTAATCTCTGCAACAAATTGGCCAAGCGCGGCAAGACGCTCCGCACTTTTTATCTGATCCAGGAGTAATTTGGTGTCCGATAGATCCCTCACTATTCCCGTAAAGTAAGGTTCTCCGTCCACAACGCTTTCGGAAAAGGAGATCTCCGTATGGAATTTTTCACCGTTTTTGCGTTCAGCAACCAACTCCAACGCGTGGCCAATAAACTTACCATTGCCTGTTTTTATATATTTTTTCACAGCACCACGATGATCCGGGCTGCACCCCGGGGAGAGTATGACATCAAGGTCATGACCCAGTACTTCCTCGCGGCTGCGGCCAAATATCTTCTCTGCCGCCTTGTTAAAAAATACAACTCTATGATTTCTGTCTATAGTTACGAAGCCCTCGTTTGTATTTTGCATGGCACTTTTAATAATTACGGCTTCCATATCATTCATACGAGGGCAGTCGATTTCAGTCATTTATGCCACTGCCTCAAACAGATCCTTTGTGGCTCCGCATAAAGGACACACCCAGTCTTCCGGCAGATCATCAAACGCCGTGCCAGCATCAATTCCATTATCAGGATCACCCTCTTCAGGATCATAAACATAACCACATACTGTACATTCATACTTGCCCATACATTCATCCTCCTTTTTTAATGTGATTGATTAAAAGTCTTCCTATTGTAATATTTTACGCTTTCAGGGAGATACATGTTTATCTCCTCAAATTCCCTTTCTGTGATCGGCCGGAAGTGAACAGAAAACTGTACTTCAGAACCGATCCTTGTTATTGGATCAAAGAGGACTATATCGATCTGACCCGGCTTACCCGGGTAATATTCCACCCATAAAATCCTCTTCATCTCAAGATGAAAATCCCTGCACACTGCCTTTGCAAAATCCTGATAATGGCTTTTGACAGAATAACCTTCACCAGTCTCGGCAGTAAGTACCAGAACAGGTTTGGCCAGTACAACATTTTTTTGTGACGCAACATTAGAGCGATCAATAATTTTAAGCATGCAGGAGCCTGGCCACCAGCTGATAGGTGTATGTTCATCCTCCTTTTTTCCATTCCAGCTGTACTTTCCGTCATAGATTATCATTTTCAAATTTCCCGACGATCCGCCATATCCACAAAGATCCTCTCCCTGGCCTTGTCTATGCCCAGCTGAGATCTTTTTTTATCAATATGGGCAATCATCATTCTGGCCATTTCAAGGGGATCAGGGGTAAATCCCCATTTGCCAAGCCCCTGCTTTTCAAAACCATCAAAGAGCAGGTCATGAAATTTTGTATTCTCCACAATGGGAAAAGTAACGCCAAATACAGTGAACACACCAGAAGCCACAAAGTACTGGCCAATGGCTAGTGCCTTTTCACTCATCCACTCAGGTGCTGCCCCTGCCACGGGAAGGTCTGCAAGACAATCTCCCAGTCCTCCCTCCCTAACCATGGCAGATGCCGCGACAAGAATTCTACTATTATCCACACATGCACCCAAACCAAGTACGGGAGGCATCCCCACGGTTTCACATACTTCTGAAAGTCCGGGACCAGCGAGAGCCGCCGCCTCAGGAGCCGTCAGTCCCGCCTTCGCAAGGGCGATCTCCGAGCATCCGGTCTGAAGAACGAGGACATCATTTTTTATAAGTTCCTTAACCAGCTCCACATGAACCCAATCCTGTTTAACTCTGGGATTAGTGCATCCCACAACCCCGGCGACTCCCCTTATCCTTCCATTGATAATGTTATCATTCAAGGGAGTATACCCACCCCTGAAGGAGCCGCCCAGCATATAATTAATATACTCATGGGAAAAGCCATGCACGCCCCTGTTTATCTGTTTGGGAATCTCCACAGGCATATTTCTATTCTTGAATCTTGAAATCGCCTTTATAACAATCTCATCCGTGCACATCTTGGGATTATGTTCATCCAATTCTATATGTACGGCGTTTTCTATTCTGCAACGCCTGTTTGTGGTTATCAAAGGTGTACCATAACATTCAGCCACCTTGACCATCCCCTGCTTTATACACTGGATATCAACAGTCATAGCATCTATTGCTCCAGTAACAAGGACCGCTTCAGTGGAGGAAAAATTTCCTGCATGGGGAATCCCGTGGCGGACCATGGATTCAAGGCCTGAACAGCACATACCAACAAGGTTGATGCCCGCTGCGCCAGCCTCTTTTGCTCCATTTATAAGGATTGGCGAGTTAACCGACACAAGCATGGATTCAAAGAGGTTTGGTTCATGTCCATGGATTATGATGTTAACCTCATTCTCCTTCAGAACGCCCATATTTACCTCAATCCCGATTGGAGATGGAGTGCCAAAAAGAATATCAGATATCTCAGTCGATACCATTGACCCGCCC
>JAFDJA010000177.1 GCA_019307745.1 Deltaproteobacteria bacterium
TGATAAACAGACCAAAGCCGGTTCCTTTTCCTCCCTTTGAGGAGCAAAAAAGCTTAAACAAATTTTCCTTTGTCTCTTGATCCATACCGGTCCCGTTATCGAAAATATTAATTATTATATTTTCTTTGTCATGCTTAATAGTAAAATTGATTCTATGGGACTCCTTTAATTCATCTTCCAGGCATGCATCAACTGCGTTATCAAGGATGTTTATCAGTGCTGAGCGCAGAAAGTCCGCATCAATATTAAACGCTGAAGGTGCTTCGTCAAAATCACGGATAAATTGTATTTGACGCCCTTGCATTTTTGGTTCAACAACATCCACAACATCATTTGCGAAGCCTAGGATATTTTCCGATTGTATTATCAGCTGTCTTTCTTTTGTATAAAAAAGGATGTCAAGAACCATTTTTCTTATTCGCCCGGATGTAAGCTTTATTGCATCCAACCCCTCCTTTACCTTATGATCGTCCCCTTTCCTTACACCTGAATTCAGTATGTATAGACCTCCGTCCAGACCGGTCAAGAGTCCTTTTATCCCGTGAGAAATGGACCCGATCATAAGTCCCAGGGATGAGAGGTGATCCTGTAACATCGTCTTTTCCCGCACCAGGGCTTCCAGGTTTTCGGTATATTTCCTCAATTCATTTTTCATAAGGATCTTATCATGGACCCTTTTCAAGCTGACTTCAAGTGTGTCAATATTGATCGGCTTAGTAATAAAATCCGTAGCCTCGTATTTCAAGCTCCTTACCGCAAGATCCATGTCTCCATGGCCGGTAATCATGATGACTTCAATATCCGGATTCTCGTTTTTCAATTCACGAAGCAATTCTATGCCATCCATACCAGGCATTTTTATATCAGTAATTACAACAAGTGGATCGTGGTCAGAGAATAGCTTTATAGCCTCCTTGCCGTCTTTTGCGGAATAAACCTTGAAGCCCATATCAGCAAGAGATATCTCCAAGACCTCACGGATATCATCTTCATCGTCCACAAGTAATACTGATGGGTTTTCTTTCAATAGATCCATTAATTTAAACCGTTCAATTCTATAAAAAAACTTGTTAGATCAAAAAATAATTAAACAGACATTTATTAGTGCTCAGGAATTGGAAAAGATATGATGAAAGTGGCCCCTCCTCCTATTATTGACTCAACTGTTATATCGCCCCTGCATTTCTTAATAATGCCGTAACTGATTGAGAGGCCCAGTCCGGTCCCTTTTCCTACTTCCTTTGTTGTAAAAAAAGGTTCGAATAATTTTTCCGAAATGGTTTCAGAGATACCTGTCCCGGTATCACTTACCTCTACAATTGCCCTGTCTCCTTCTGACTTTGTTTGTATTTTAATCTCATCGTCTGTTGTGTTGTAACCTTGTTTTTCCCACTTCTGTTCTATGGCGTCTCTTGCATTTACGAGAAGATTGATAAACACCTGTTCAAGTCGGCTTGGGTCTGCCATTATCCGGGGTAAGGAATCTTCCGGTAACCAGACCAAGCGAATCCCTCTGATTTTAAGCTGCTGGCTGAATATTTCAAAGGAATTTTCAAGAACCTCGTTGATCTGTACCTTCTCCATATCCATGTCGGATTTGCGGGCAAATTGCCGCATATGGGTAATGATATTTGATGCCCGATCTACATTGCTGTCCACCTTGAAAAGCATGGAGGAGAGGTGTTTATCTTCAATCTTTTCATTTTTACGGATCTTTTTAATAATAAAGCTGCTGGCTGTTTTTATAACAGAGAGAGGTTGATTAAGTTCATGGGCGACCCCGGTAGCCATTTCACCCAGCGTTGCCATTTTTCCCGCCTGGATTAACTGATGTTCTGTCTCAAGCCGCTCAGTGATATCACTGGTCGTTACAAGGAGCACTTTTTTTTCCGGATATTCTGAAGGGGAAATCCATATATCCACATAGATCATCCTGCCTGTCTTATCACGGTGCTTTGCTTGATGAATCGTTGTCTTTGAGCTTATTTCTTTTGCCCGGACCTCATTGTCTTCATCACTATGAAAAAAATCCATAAAAGACCTGCTGATGATTTCATGAGCGGTATATCCGTACACGGCATTCACGCGATGATTGCAGTCCAAAATTTCCAGAGTATCAAAGTCGAGAACGAAAACAGGGTTGGGTATATTGTTGAATATGGCCCGGTATTTTTCCTCCGAACGTTTCAGCTTGTATTCAAGCTGTTTGTAGGGCGTTACATCGAGGTTCATTTCAATGGCCGCGACGATTTCACCGCTCGAGTTTTTAATGGGAGATGTCCTTACCATCCAGTGTGTGACCGTGCCATCCTTACTAATTCCCGTTCCTTCACTGAAATGAGGTTTGCCGTCCTGGAAGGTCTTTTCCGTAGGGCAATTTTCACATTTTTCATCACGTCCCTTGTAGGCGGAATAGCAGTATTCACCGGGTTTCGGGGCGAACTTATCGGCAAATTCACGGTTGTATTTGATCAGCTTGAATTCTCTGTCATGAACCGTAATCAGGCATGGCACATTTTCAAAAAGATTCTGATACTCATACTTTTGTCTATTGAGTTCAGCCTGCTTTTCCGCTATTTCCTTTCCCATCTTGTTGATTTCGGAAGCAAGCTGACCTCTTTCTCCCTCCTGAAGAGGGGCGGGTTTCTTGTCATATGCCTCTTTCGCAATGTGACAGAACCCCCTGGTCAATTTCGTAATGGGATAGACAATATTGTTAAAAACATTTCTTAATTGCATCAGCATCTCTTTTTTCAGAGTAATAATTATGAAACATAATTATCAGATGGATGAAGATTCGCTCTTAGCAAAAGGCTGCAAGTTTTATTTACTGCGTAATTTTCTTAAAAACTCGTTAGTAACGGAAAGATTAAGGTCAAGCCTTAACTCTTTTTCAGTCAGACCGAGAGCCAGGCCAATAAGCTGGGGAAGATACAGAATCGTGATACTCACATCGTCACCGCATACCTTGGATGCTTTTGATTGATAGGCCTCAAGGTTCATCTGACACATGGGACAGACCGTAACGATAAGGTCTGCTCCCTTAGCGGCTTTCAATATAGGCGCAACCAGTTCTATGCCCACATCCATCTTTGTTGTCATATGGGAAGCTCCGCAGCATTTAGCTCCCATCTCCCAGTCATGAATCTCTGCGCCCAGGGACCCTATTATGGGTTCCATGGAAACAGGCTTTTCAGGATCATCGAATACCTGATAGGGACGCAGGCATTGACATCCATAGTAGGGGGCGACGAAGAATCCGGTAAGCCTTTTCTTGACAAGGGGCATGATTGTTTTCGTGCCGATATCATTGATGATGATATCCAGGAGATGTCTTACCCGGATTTTACCCTCTAAGCGCAAGTTGTTTTCATCTAAGACACTGTTTACCTTTGAAAGAAGGTCCGGTTCCGTTTTGATTTTTTCTCCCACTCTCTTAAGGTTTAGATAGCATGCGCTGCATGGCACCATAATATCCATGCTTTCACTCATCGCCTCAGCCAATGCAAGGTTCCTGGCACCAAGTGAAAGAGAGAGAAGAAAGCTGGTGGGTTCGGCTGCAGTGGCGCCACAGCATGTCCAGTCGTTTAGCTCATGGAGCTCTACCCCAATGGCCTTCAGTAAGGCGCGGGTGGAAAGATCGTACTCACGGGCAGTCCCTTCAAGGGAGCAACCGGGATAGTATATGTATTTCATTGCTGTTCCTCCATCTCCTCTACCTTTCTAAAGATAGCGTCCAGCGAGGAATGTCCCATAAAAGGAACTGCCAAAGAGATTTTTCTTTTCATCATAAATTTCATTCCAAGGGGAGCAAATCGAAGACTGATCAATGGATTCATCAGGGCGGCAAAATAAAACGACATGAATTCCATCTCATTGACCTTGCCATGGCGTCGAACGCTGTTCATGAATTGCTTGTAAAATTGGGTGCTTTGCTTGTACTTAGTGTAGCCTTCCCTCAAGGCGATCTGCTTGAGGGCTGACATGGCTTCGGTGAGGGGCAAACCTCTGGGGCACCTCAAAGTGCAGTAATAACATGAAGAACACAGGGTAAAGGTCTTACTGTTAAATATCTTATCCTTTTTCCCCATCAATACCATGCGCCACATATGACGGGGCGTGTAATCCATGGCAAAGGAGTTAGGGCATGATCCCGTACAGGTACCGCACTGGATACAGGAATTTATCATGTCCCTTACCGGATCCAACGAATCTAAATTAGAGGCAGTTTCCTGTCCATTAACTTTTTGTTCTAACTGTTCCATGGGTAATCCTTACAAAAAGGTGGTTTTTATTAATAAAAAGTGCCTTCAAGTACCGAATCAATGGTTTCCAGCATCTGCTCTTCCTGAAACCCTTCCAGTACTGACGCTCCGTTTGGACAGACTGCGGCACAGGAACCACACCCTTGACACATCAGGGGATTTACTACAATTAACTCCAAATCACTGTCAAAAGTCCGGGCGCTGTATGGACATGCATCGATACAACGTTCACACAAACTGCACAGGCTATTGTGGACAGTTGCAGTGAGTTTTCCTGAGGCCAGGTATTTTTGTGATAGGATCCTCAAGGATCTTTGTGCCGCAGCCTCTGCTGTCGTTATGGTCTCTATAGTAGAGCGCGGGGAATGCGCCAGGCCGCAGGCAAAAATCCCTTCCTTAAGTGAATCAACAGGCCTCCATTTTGATTCCGCTTCCTGGAAAAAGCCGTCCTGATCAATGGCTGCGCCAAAAGACTCTGCCAGATCCGGCTGCAAACTAGGCACAATTCCTGTAGATAGCACCACTAAATCAGCAGCAATCCGGACTTTTTGCCCTGAAATTGGATCATAACCTTGGACTTGCACAACTTTGCCGTTACCATCCTTATCGCTTGAAATGATAACCTCGGGCTTTTCGTCCACATTGTACTGGATAAAAATAACATCACCCTTACGGGCCTGTGTATAATAAGTCTCTGTAAAGCCGTAGGACATAATGTCGCGATAAAAAATATAGATAGCTATCTCGGGGTTTTTCTCTTTCAAGGTCAAGGCATGTTTCAGCGCAGTAGTACAACAGACCCGACTACAGTAATTTCTATGTTCCTGTCTCGAATCGACGCATTGAATCATGACAACGGACTCAATTTGACCGGGGTCAATGGTATTATTACTTATTTTTTGTTCAAGCTCTTTTTGGGTGATAATCGCTTCACTTTTGTCATAATTGAAAGAAGACGTGCCGGCTTCTGTACCTCCGGTTGCAAGGATCGTAACGCCATGCCTCAGGGTATCTGCGATACCGTCTTTATTTTCAATAGAGGTATGAAAATCACCTACCTGTCCATAAGAACCCACG
>JAFDJA010000325.1 GCA_019307745.1 Deltaproteobacteria bacterium
CTATAGGCAGAGCAGACAATTCGGCATTTTCCGATAAATATGCTGATAATATTTATATAGGGGAATACATATGACCAACTTAACAAATTCCGCAGAAATATATTTCAAAGAGGGATTTTCATGCTCACAGGCAGTCCTGGCCGCCTTTGCTGATCAATTTGGCCTGGATAAAAAGCTTGCCCTGAAGATATCTTCCGCATTTGGAGGAGGGATGGCCCGTACTGCAAATACATGCGGGGCTGTAACCGGTGCATTGATGGTGGTTGGCTTGAAATACGGTAGGACGCAAGCGGAAGACAAAGACGCAAAAGAAAAGGTATATAGACTTTCTCAGGAAATTATAGATCAGTTCATTTTCCGTAATGATTCAATCATATGCAAAGAGCTGATAGGTCTGGACATAAGCACACCTGACGACCATAAACTTGCCATGGACAACAAGGTTTTTGAAACCTCCTGTGCTTTTTTTGTGAAAGACGCCATAGAAATCCTTGAAAAGATAGTGTAAAATTTTAAAAAAATACAAACCACTCTGATCAACGGGATAAAGATAAACCTGGATGCAATTCATTCTATTAAACATACCTGCCAACCTGGTCAATGCACCGAAGATGCCTGCTGTTGTTCAAGGTATGACATTAATAAGGGTTAGGATATCCTACCATTTGTTCCTCTGTCGTTGATATTATTAAAACATATTTGGAGATGATTTTCTGAAAAAGGTGGAAAAAGAGTTGGGAGATTAAACTCAAAAATATCGCGGAGGACATTGTAACAGGGCTTTTAAAAAAAACCTGTGAATTCTCCATGGCCGAGACAGCTTGAATTTCTCTGGCCCCTTTAAAAATTAAGAAAACCTTTTTCCAGGCAGTTCCCCTGTTTTTAAATGTTGTGAATGGTTACACTGGACCCTGGTGGAGACCAAAAAAATCTGGAACCTTTTATGATACAACCTGTCTAACCTAATGAATAAAGAATTTTCAAACTTAGCTCCTGAGGATGATTTCATACTGATACAGTCCTTCCTGGAAGGAGACAGGATAGCATTTGAGAGATTAATCCTCGGACACAAGGACAGAGTATATAACCTCTGTTTCAGGTTTATCGGAGATAATCAGGATGCGGATGATCTTGCCCAGGAGGTTTTCATAAAGGTCTTTAAATCCCTGAAAAAATTCAGATTTCAATCTTCATTCTTAACCTGGCTCTATCGAATTACGATCAACACCTGTAAAAATCGTATCAAGTCACGGGACTTCAAATATCGAAAAATGAATGTCAGTGACAACATTGAAATGATTGAGTCAAAAGAATCCCCAACAATATCCCTTGAAAAAAAGGAAAAAACGCGGCTGATTCAGGATGCTATTAATCTGCTGCCGATAAAACAGCGGGAGATAATTATCCTGAAGGACATTGATGGACTTTCATATGATGAGGTCTCAAAGATCACAGGATGTAAGCTCGGGACACTTAAATCGAGACTTTCCAGGGCAAGGTTAGAACTGAAAAAAAAATTGAGAGGCATTGAAAGAAATGGAATGTAGACAAGCCAGAGAATTCCTTTCAGAATTTATAGACAAGGTTCTTAATGAAAGGGATACAGCCTTACTGCAGGAGCATCTAAGGATATGCCAAGATTGCAGAAAGGAGCTCGAATCTCTAACAGGCCTGATCCAAGAGCTGAAAAGTCTGGAAACCATTAAAGCACCAAAAGGATTTGTTGACAGGGTAAACCGGCATTTAGACCTTATCACGATTCCTTCACGAATTCGAATCCCTGGGGAGATAACAGGCCTCGCAGTTACTGTAGTACTAGCCCTGCTTGTCTTTAACACGATATACCCGATTAAGAACATCCTACATACTTCCCTGCCTGAAGAAGGTATGGGAATCAAAATGCAGGGGAAAGATGCAATCTCATCGCCTGGCAGGACGGACCCTTCTACCCGTGGAGCACTTGAAAACCGTCTACATCAGGGGGCACGACTGCCCACAAGGCCAGCTGAACCTATTCAAATAGCCCTTCTGATCGGATCATTGGAACAAGGAGACAGAGAAGATGAAAATCCTGTTACAACAATGGAGGCATCGACCGGTTTAAAGGGAAGAGCTGACAGAGGCCTGAGCCCGCTGCAATTGCCGGGATCAAAATTTAGAGTAAATTCCCATATAAATGGGGCAACTGAAAAGAAATCACCAGAAAAAACGGCTGATGCCATTGGAAAAACAGGAGAAAACCCCTCCTCTTCGGAGCTGGCGCTTTTAGATATTAGAAAAATCATATCGTCTCTGGAAGGAGAAATAGTTTCAGTAGAATATTACATTGGAAACAGCGAGGCAGACATTGTCACGGTTGAGATATCCGCGGAAAAATATGATAAATTTTTCGAAATGATAGATTATGTTGGTGTTCGCCAGCCCCACTTCCCTCCAAAACTGGATAAAAACAAAGAAAAAATCAGCATCCAAATTAAGATCATAACTGAAGAATAAAGCTTCTTAAAATCAAAATAATCTTTCTGCCATGCCAGGGTTCAGGTATAATATTTGCAGTCATGAAATACTGAATACTAATTGTAATCCAATCAGGATTCATTTTGTTCAGACTTTTTTATTAGGTGGACTCTATTTTTAATTCCTCCAATAAATTGATTCAATGCAATCAGCATCAGAATGTTAAACACTGATTATCAGGTAATTTAAAATACATACGGTAAACCAAGCATCATTATAAATAGACTTGACAAAATATAACTTTTTTTCTGATTTAAAAGTATTTATTGAGCATTGAAGATAAAATAATTTTCAGAAATAGATACCCCCGGGTAAACCCGGGGTCCTTAAAACCGTTACAGCTTCAAATGAAGCTGACCTGAATCCTGGCGGCCCTGATACTCAACATATCGCCTGATCGTTTCTTCA
>JAFDJA010000326.1 GCA_019307745.1 Deltaproteobacteria bacterium
TCCCGGTTTATCGGGGAACTCTAAACCCCGGAACTTTGAACTTGGGTAGTTAAAAAGGATCTTCTTAATTAGAATCTCCAACTGTTGTAAAATGGGATTATAATGTTGAAAAAAACAACAGTGACATAACCCCTTAATAATAGTATTAAATTAGTTCCTTCAGAAGTAAATCAAATCCTTACTGTTGAATAATACAACAAAAAGAGATTTACGATTATGACATGTTATTAGGACATATTTATTAGAAGAACGGATAATGTCTTGAATATTCAAATAGTTATAATTATTTAAACTATGATGGTTCTAAAATGGCACAGCAATTGCTCTTATATCCGATCAGCAGGTTACATCAACATATCACCCATAACTTAATCAAGGAGTGAGAGCGATGGCGAAAAAAACAGTAAAAGGTCAGAGGAGTAATGTGGGATACGGATCTTCATACCGGAAAGGAACAGACAGAGATCTGGGAAACAAGTCAGAGATAGGCGCGGTCATGGGCGGCCAGGTCTGGATGGTGAAACCTGACAAAGATGCCAAAACTGCCAATCCTTGTATCTGGATGCAGACGGGAATAGTGGAATTCAAGAATTGCAATAATTTCTATGACTGCACGACCTGCAAGTACGATCTTGGTATGCTGAAAAGTGTGGACCAAGGCAAACAGATCAGCTGGCAGAATGCCATGCGAAGGCGACCCGGTCTGGAAAGGGTCTGTAGGCACAGCCTGACTAATCGTATCGAGAATAGGGCGTGTGCTTATGACTATGAGTGTTCAAAGTGTGATTTTGACCAGTTTTTTGAAGAAGTCTGGACCACAAAGACCGAGAGCATGCCCCATGAGATACAGGAGATCAAGGGCTTTGAGGTCCCTATGGGTTATTATTTTCATAACGGCCATACTTGGGCGCGAATCGAGAGCGGTGGTTATATCAGGATCGGCCTGGATGACTTTGCGCTCAAGCTCCTTGGAAAAGCGGATGCCCTGGATCTCCCATTGATAGGCAAGGAACTGGACCATGACAAGATCGGCTGGGGACTGAAACGAAAGGATAATCTGGCAGATATCCTCTCACCTGTGGATGGTGTAATTGTGGAGGTCAATTCAAAGACTAAAACCCGGAACTGGCCAACAGGGAGCCATATGGGGATGGTTGGTTATTCATGGTCCGTAGTCCTAACCTTAAGGGAACGATCAAGAAGCTCATGACCGACACGGATGGAATAGATTGGATTGGTAGTGAAGTTGGAAGACTTGAAAGCATGATAGAAGAAGTTGCCGGACCCCTAGCGACAGATGGCGGGCATTTGGTTGAGGATATCTATGGCAATATACCTGATCTTGGCTGGAAGAATCTGACCAATAATTTCTTGGGGACGTGATAAAGGAAAGGCTTAGGGCGCAGGGCTCAAGGCTTAAGGAAAAAGAATATGAAGTTTTCCCCTATGCCTTACGCCTTGTGCCACGACATTAAATCTCGCCAAAGTCGAGAGGAGATCTGAAATGGAATCGTCTGCTAATAAAAATCAGCTGAATAGCCACCCTGATTGCCTCTGGATGCAGGCAGGCGTGGTTCCCCTGAAGTTGTGTAAAAGCGGGTATGACTGCAAAGATTGTCGATTTGACAGGGCAATGCGTCGTACTGCCAGTGAAAACATGAGATTGAAATGGTCAGGCAGTTTACCCGGGGGGAAAAGAGGGAAGATTATTCCATGGAAAGATAAGTTGAAAGCCCTGCCTGCAGCAAAGCGTCCGTGCATTCATCATATGAAGGGACGCATAGAGTTCAGGGCATGCACCCATGAATATCAATGCGGCAATTGCGACTTTGATCAGTTTTTTGATGACCAGTATTCCGTGCACGCGGTGGTCAGACCGGTAGATTTTTTAAATATCAAGGGATTTAGGATTCCACAGGGGTATTATTTTCATCGTGGGCACACATGGGTAAAAATCGAAGAGGGTTCAGAGGTCAGGGTGGGAGTTGATGATTTCGCATTGCGTCTGCTGGGTCCCCTTGACAGGATTGAGGCCCCGCTTATGGGCAAAGAGGTGAAGCAGGGCAGGGCAGACATCTCTGCTGTGCGTGGAAATCACCAGGTAAAATTCAGTTCTCCTGTAAATGGTATCGTGACCTCTATCAACCCAAGACTGAGAGAGCTGGGCAGTCTTGCCAACCAGGATCCTTATACAGAGGGATGGGTAATGAGGGTGCAGGCGGACAGATTACGTCGCGATCTTAAAGGTCTGATGATCAACGAAGAGACTGGAACTTATTTCAATGGGCATGTAGAACAGCTCTATAACATTATAGAGGAGGTTTCAGGTCCTCTGGCCACAGACGGTGGAGATCTTGGGAGTGATATCTTTGGCAGTATGCCTGAAATAGGCTGGGAGAGATTGACAAAGACCTTCCTTAATACATAAAACATTAGTAACGATTCAGTTTGTTTAGGCTGTAGGCTATAGCCTACCTACCATAGTAGTTGCAGGCATTATTGAATTAGAAATAATGTGTTTTTGAATATTAAATCCGCGTCCTTTCCGCTGCTTTGCGGTGGATACTTGGAAGACGCGGATTTTCTATTTTACCATGAGCTAGCGATAAGAGCAATTTGGCTCTACCTGGAAAAGCAGTCTATCCGGCAATGACTATCTCTTCAAGACGATATCTACCACCTTTTGCGTAGGTGGACAAATATTTGAGCTTTATCAATCCTGTTGCAGATTCCAAAGGATTTAGTGGAATAAATCCCAAATATTTGACCACCACGAAGTCAAGTGGAATTCTAAAAAGATATCATCTTGAAGAGACAGACATTCCCTCCTATGGCCGATAAATCCTT